>CAZKOI010000405.1:0-3226 GCA_964554315.1 uncultured Enterobacterales bacterium
GAACAAGATTTTCGAGCTGGTTGACCCGTGCCTCCACCTGCAGGAACTGTTGCTCAACGTTGTACACGCGAACACCGTTGTCACGAATCTCACGCTGCATTTGGTTGCTCGCGGACTGTCCGGTTCGATCCAGGACACAGGCGAGCGAGAGCATCATCAACCAGGGCATGGCGCCTCCAACAAAACTGCTGCCGAAGACGTATCGGATCTGCTACCGTTCCCCCACTCCTTTCCGCGCATCATGCGGGAAAACCTTGTGAGGTCTCATGCTGCCCATCTACGTTGGCTCGTTGGCGCTCGGCGGCGTGCTGATTCTTGCCAGCATCGTCCTGGGGGACACCGATACGGATGCAGGGACCGAACTCGATGCAGGGGGTGACCTCGATATCAACGCGGACGCCGACCAAGACGCGCTGCTTGTGCTCAAGGACCCCGGCGACGCCGTGAGCGATGTCGGCATCTGGCTTCCTTTCTTCTCCCTTCGATTCTGGACATTCGCTGCCGCATCCTTCGGCGGGAGTGGACTCTTGCTGCATGCGTTGGGGGTGACCGGCCTCCTCGCCGCGTTGGTCTCGATTTTTCTGGGCGGCCTGATCGGGACAGGAGCGGCTTGGGTCTTTCGGAAGCTGCAGCTCACCGAGTCCTCCGGGAACGTGGGTCTCTTCGATATCCAGGGAGCGGAAGCGACCGTCATGCTCTCCGTGGGTCCCGACAAGCCCGGCAAGGTCCGGGTTGTCGTGGACGAACAACACATCGATCTGCCCGCCCGAACGCAGAGTGGTCAGCTCATCGAGAGAGGCCATACGGCGCTCGTCCTTCAGATTGAGGACGGCGTCGCCAACATTACCCCCGTGCCCACGGGATATCAGTCGATAGCCAAGGAGGACTAGATTGGAAGCGTTGATACAGATGGCCGTTTCAGGCATAAGCCTGGGCCTCGTGCTGCTGGTCGTTCTGGCCGTATTCAAGCAGTTTCTCCTCATCGGCAAGCCCAATGAGGTCCTGATCTTCTCCGGCCGCACCCGACGACTCGCGGACGGAACAGAGGTGGGGTACCGGGAAATCCTCGGCGGCGGCTGGACCTGGCGCTGGCCTATCATCGAGAAGGTGGATCGCATGCAGCTGACCACCATCCCGATTGAGATTCAGACCACCAACGCCTACTCCGCCGGAGGAATCCCGCTCAACGTCCACGCCGTGGCGAACATCAAGGTTTCATCGAATCCTGGTCGGGTCAAGAATGCCATCGAGCGCTTCATGGGCCGAGATCCCCTCGAAATCCAGAGGGTGGGCAAGGAGACACTGGAGGGCCACCTCCGCGGCGTGTTGGCTCGCCTCACGCCGGAGGAGGTCAACGAAGATCGCCTGAAATTCGCACAAGAGCTCACCTCCGAAGCCGATGAGGACTTCGTCAAGCTTGGCCTCGATCTCGACGTGCTCAAGATCCAAAACGTCTCCGATGACGTCGAGTATCTGGACTCCATCGGACGCTCCAGAATCGCGGAGGTCATCCGAGACGCTGAGATTGCCGAATCCAATGCGCGAAGTGAGGCCCTGCAAGCCGAGGCCGCCTCGACCCAGTCCGGCGATGTCGCCACCCAAGACTCGGAGCGCTCCATTGTTCAAAAACGGAACGAGCTCCGAGAGCTTCGTGGCCGGCTGCAGGCCGACGTCTCGGCCGAGGAGAAGAAGGCCGAGCGCGCTGCGGCGGAGGCCAGGGCGAGCGCAGAGGTGGAGCTTCAAGATCTCCGAAGGCAGGTCGAGGAGCTGCGCCTTCAGGCCGATGTCGTGCTCCCCGCGGAGGCTCAACGTCAGGCCGCGATTTTCGACGCGCAGGGCAAGGCTGCCTACACGGAGGAGGAGGGGCGTGCGCAAGCCGCCGTCCTCCAGATGATGACCGACAGCTGGCTTCGTGCAGGCGCTGACGCCAAGGACATCTTTCTCATCCAGCAGCTGGAGGTGGTGCTTCAGACCGTGGTCGAGCGGGTCAACTCGGTCGAGATCGACAAGGTCAACCTCCTGGATGGCGGACAAGGCGATGCGCTTCCAAGGCATGTGGCGAGCTTTCCCGCCGTCGTCCGTCAGGTCCTCGCGGAGCTTCGCGGAACAACGGGCGTCGACGTCCCCGGAATCCTGGCCGGAGCAATCGCCGACAAGGGAGCGTCCGAGTGAGTGCCCTCTTCTCTATTCTCCTAGTATCCGTACTCCTGCTGCTCGTCGGCGGTGTCGCCATCACGCTGGTGGCCAAGAACCTCGTCTACATCGCGGGTCCAAACGAGGTCCTCGTCTTCTCGGGACGTACGGTCCGAAAGCCGGGAACGAAGCCGGTGGGTTACCGAACGATCAAGGGCGGGCGAGGCTTCCGAATTCCCCTCATCGAGACGGTCGACAGAGTTGATCTGACCAACATGGTCATCGACGTGGTCGTGACCAATGCCTACTCGAAGGGAGGGATCCCTCTCACGGTTCAAGGCGTCGCCAACGTCAAGGTCGCGGGCCACGAGCCCTACCTTGGGAACGCCATCGAGCGCTTCCTCGGTCGAGATCGCCGCAGCATCATCAAGGTGGCCAAGGATACCCTTGAGGGCAACCTGCGCGGGGTGCTCTCCCAGCTCACACCTGAGCAGGTGAATGAGGACAAGATAAGCTTTGCCGAGAAGCTCCTGGAGGAAGCCGAGCACGACCTCAGTCGACTGGGTCTCGTCCTCGACACCCTCAAGATTCAGAATGTGGCTGATGATGTGGGCTACCTCGACTCCATCGGTCGAAAACAGACAGCCGAAGTCGTCAAGTCTGCCCGGATCAACGAGGCCGATGCTCGGGCCAAGTCCATCACACGGGAGGCCCACAACAACCAGATCGCCAAGGTTCGAGACATCGACGCCGAGATGCGAATTCTTGAGGCCAACATTCAGCGTCAAATCACCGATGCACGCTCGGCCGGCCAGGCAATGATCGCGGAGGAGATCGGCGAGGTCAAAGCCCTGATCGAGGAGGCCCGCGAGAACCTCAAGGTACAAGCAGCTCGCGTCAAGCAGGTTGAGCGGCAGCTCCTCGCGGACGTGGTCGCACCGGCCGAGGCCTCCATGAAGCAGCGTCGTGCGGACGCCCAAGCACAAGCGGCTCGCATCATTGAAGACGGAAAGGCGACCGTCGCTGTGTTGAATGCCATGATCGAGACGTGGGAACAGGGCGGGGAGTCTGCGAGGGACATCTTCCTGATGCA
>CAZKOI010000406.1:0-3212 GCA_964554315.1 uncultured Enterobacterales bacterium
CGCACCTGCTTCGGGAGCAGGGGGCCGGAGGTTCAAATCCTCTCGCCCCGACCACACTAGGAGCCCACTCAGCGATTGCTGGGTGGGCTCTCTTCATTCTGCGCGATGACTGTCATCGGCAGTGCGCCTTCACCCCAAGCCGGCATGCTTGCTGACGGAGCGCATCCACTCGTGTCTCGGATGGCGCGACACCCTGATCGCGCTCAATCAAGTCGGCCAATGTCAAGCAGGCTGTGAAGTCACCGCCCCTGCACTGCTTGTCGAGATGCGGGGCAGCATCCTGGTTCATAGCCATGGCCTCTTTTTGTCGTCCGGTAGCCCACAAGACCTCGGCCACTGTCAGGCAGGAGGGCGCCGATCCGGAGCGACACGCTGGCCCGGCGAGCTCGAGCGCTCGGGCATAGACAGCGTCAGCGTCGAGGTCAGCGGCTGTGCCGATGCTGTCGCGTGCAGCCAATTGTGCGAGGGCCAAGCAGCCCTCAGCCTCGCTGGCGCGACAAGCCTGGAGATAGAGCTCGCTGGCCTTCTTCGCATCGACGGGGTGACCTCTGCCGTGGAGGTGGATGTCGCCCAGCTTCTTGCAGCTCGTTGCGTCGCCGAGGTCGCAGCCGCGAGCCCGCATCTTGGCGGCATCACCGAGGTTGACCTCGTAGCCGAACCCAAGCTCCAACATGCCGCCCAAGTGTCCGCAGGCGGCAGCGACGCTGCGCTGGCAGGCACTTAGGTTGTGTGCACGAGCCAGCTCCGGGTTTGTGTCAACGCCGATGCCAAGGAGGTACTGGCTCGCCAGGTAGTGACAGGCCTCGCCAATCCCAGCGGTACAGGCCTGCGTGAACAATGCCTCGGCTTTGAGAGGTGCGTATCCCACACCAACTCCTGAAAGATGAAGAGCGCCTAGCTGAGTGCAGCCCACTGCATCGCCCTCGCTGCAAGCCTTCTGCAACAAATCCGCGCCGCGCGAGGGGTCGGCGTCGACGCCTGCGCCGACCAGATAACGGCCCCCCAGTGCGCGACAGTCCTCGGCATGCCCCGTGTTGCAGCGTGTCTGCAGGTCAGCCACTTCAGGAGAGGCTGTGGCCACCGATGCAGCAAAGAGTGTCCAAATCACCATGGGGCCATCATACCGTCGTCTTAAGGAGCACGTACACTACGAGCATGGCGATCTACCTCACCGATATCGAGTCACTCTTGCGGGACTGTGATCTGTTCTTTGTTCGGGACTCAGGACCGGGAGGCCAGCACCGCAACAAGCGAGAGACGGGTGTGCGGTTGGTGCATCGTGCGACCGGCATCACGGTGACAGCTACCGAGCGAAGGAGCCAGGCTCAGAATCGCACGCTGGCCTATGAGCGCATGGCGAAGAAGCTCGCCGATGCGCAGAAACAGCCGAGGCGTCGGCGGCCTACCCGACCTACCCGAGGATCAATCAACAGGAGACTGACCGCGAAGGGGCGCCAGGCCGAGAAGAAAGCCGGACGCAGCAAGCCCGTGGAGGATTGACCGCAACTAGATATCTCTATATGGCGTCGCCATGACCTCGCCGAAGACGCGAATTGCTGCTCTCTACAAGTTCGTGCCGCTTCAGGATGCGCTGAGCTATCAGCTGCCGCTGAAGCGATTGTGCGTTGAGCAGGGCGTCGCGGGTACGCTCATTCTTGCTCCGGAGGGGATTAACGGAACGATTGGCGGCCCTCCGGATGGTGTAGAGCGGGTCTTGAACTACATCCGCAACCTGCCTGGAATGGCGAGCATCGAGGTGAAAGAGTCTTGGGCCACCGAGATGCCTTTCTTCCGCATGAAGGTTCACCACAAGCCCGAGATTGTGACGATGGGTATTCCCGCTGCCAACCCCCTCGAGCGGGTGGGGCAGTACGTTGAGCCCGAGGACTGGAACCGGCTCATCGCGGACCCGGAAGTGGTCATCATCGACACGCGCAATCACTACGAGTCTCGAATCGGAACCTTTGAGGGCGCGACGCTGCCGGACACGGAGAGCTTCCGAGACTTTCCGGCATGGGTTCAAGAGAATGAGAGCGTCCTGAAGAAAGCCAAGAAGATTGCGATGTTCTGCACGGGCGGAATCCGGTGCGAGCGAGCGACGGCCCATATGCTCAACGAGGGCTATGACGAGGTCTACCATCTGCACGGCGGCATTCTGAGATACCTCGAGACTGTCCACGAGAGCGAGAGCAAGTGGACCGGGGACTGCTTCGTGTTTGATCAGCGCGTCAGCGTCAGCCACGGACTCAAAGAGGGAGACTGGGACATCTGCTTCGCTTGTCGCGAGCCCATTGATGAGCAGCACAAGAGCGGCCCTGGCTTTGAGCTCGGCGTGTCCTGTCCGCTATGTGTGAACCAGACGTCGGATGAACAGAAGGCCGGATATCGCGAGCGTCACAAGCAGCAGCAGCTGGCCCGGGCCCGGGACGAGCAGCACATCGGCGTGAACCCCCGAGAGAACAAGCGCTCGTTCAAGTAGGCCCCCACTACTTGAGTGTGACCGTCGCATGGTCGGTGAGGTTCTCAAGAATGGTCCATGCGACGGAGTAGTCGTTGGCGGCCTCAAAGTTGACGTCGTCGAAGAGCGTGCGGAGCTGTCGAGTGAGCACCACCGATGGCTGAAGAGGGGTGGCCTCATGACCGGAGATACCGCCCAGCATCGAGCTGGTGAAGTCCGTGTTGACGGTGAAGGGCTGGGCCTGGTTTCCTCGAGTCCAGTGTCCTGTGAGGAACATGCTGGTGTTCGATGTCGCGGTTCCTTGATCGCCGCGGGCGATGAGCCAAAAAGACCTGCAGTAGCGCGTGGCGGCAAACGTCTGCTGCGGCATCGCCACTGGCACCGGTCTTGACAGGCTCTCGATGGCTGTGAGCTCGAGCATCGAGGGATCGTCGAACGGAGCATGAGCGTCGGCCGCAAGCTCGAGTCCTTCCGTATTAGTGCCCGTATCGTCGGCATCGCAAGGAACGAGAGAGACCACCGATGTCAGCAGCCAGCCCTCTTCCAGTGTGACCGTGTAGCCGAGGTTAGACTCCACCGTCCAGCCGCTTGGGTGGGCTTCTTCTGTTCCGGATTCATCCCAATCCAGTACCCACCGCACGCTCGAGACGGAGACCTCTTCCACGTGGCCAGAGGGCTCACCGTCGGGCGCGCGGCCCGGAGAACAGGCGGCGATCAGCAGCGGCGCGAAGCCAATCAAGCGGGGCCTGGTCCG
>CAZKOI010000407.1:0-3190 GCA_964554315.1 uncultured Enterobacterales bacterium
CTGGGATACTGCTCGGTGAGGACGACCGGCACTTCGAAGAGCCCGGCGAGGCGCTCGTCCATGGAGCTGAAGTGGACTCGCAGCTCGGAGCCCTCGATCTCCATTTCACCGGGCATGGCGAGCTGCGCGAGTGCGTAGGCGGCCTGTTCGTCGCTGACCCCGATCACCCGGAGCGCGCCACGGATGACCTTTATTGCTTCAATCTTGGTGAGTCCGTGTAGGCGGAAGTGGCGGAACAGAACCTCACCGATTCGTTCGACGTCAGAGCCGAGGTCGACCGGCGGAAATTGAAGAGTCTGGGCTTGTCCGAGCTCGTACGCTCGCTCGGAGAGCCAGTTGATGAGGGTGGACTTGCCGACGCCCTGGGGTCCGTCTACCAGGACCATCTTGGGGACGCCGGTATCGATGCATTCCTTGAGGGCGCTCCAGAGCATCGAGCGCTCCTCCTCACGACCCACGATTGCGCTGGTTCGCAATCCATACAGTGCGAGTCCGGCGCCGTGGAGGTGCGTGCGGGGGGTCCAGTCGCGTCGCCAATCGATCGGAAATGGCGGCCGTCCATCCGCTGCATGGATCCGCCCCGAAGGGTCGCCCACCGTCGTCTTGTCTTCCCAGCTCGGTACGAGCTGGGTCTTGCTGGGGTCGTGAAGCTGCAGCGTCACCTCGTCCAAGATGGCCCTCTGCGCGGTAGTAGGCGTCGAATTTCGCCTCGGGGCCTCGTCAGGCAGCTGTCGAAGTGCCCAAATAGCATCGGCTGCACTGAAGAAGCGATGGGCTGGGTCGGGTTGGAGTGCGCGTCGAAGCCATGCTTCAACTTCGGGGGGGACATCGACCACTGGCAAGAAAGCTCGCCACGTACCCTCAATGTGGGCACGTAAGATGTCGGTCATGTGGCCACTGTGCGGTGGTCGCCCGGTGAGCAGGGTCCAGCCCAGCGCCCCCACTGAGTAGATGTCTGACCAGGGCCCCTGGGCGCGGCGCTCACCACGGATTTGCTCGGGTGCCATGTAGCTGGGCGTTCCCGTCATAAACTCGGCCTTTGCGGGCAAATGCCGCATGGCAGATAGCGACTGTGCGAGTCCAAAGTCGGTGAGCTTGATTCGGCCTGTGGGGCGGTCGAAGAGGATGTTTCCGGGCTTGATGTCGCGATGAATCATGCCGCGCGCATGCGCGTGAGCGAGGGCGCTGAGGACGTCGATGAGCATCTGCAGGATCTGCGGCCAGGGCGCTACACCCGCAAAACGGCGAATGCTCCCGCCTGAGATCTGCTCCATCGCAAGCCACGGGCACCCGACAAGCTCGGTCTGACCGCCTGCCCCGGCGTCATCGAGTGTGCCGTGATCGAACACCGCGGTCACGAGAGGGTGGTTGAGGCGGGCAGCGGCCCGCACCTCGTGAGCGAACATGGAAACCATCGTCGTATCGGGGAGCGCGCCTGGCTTCAGGACTTTGATGGCCACAGGCGTACGGTCCCGCCGATGCCAAGCATGATAGACGACAGCCATCCCGCCTTCACCGAGGCGGCCGCCGACATCAAAAGGTCCGATGGACTGCCCAATTTGCATCCGCAAGGCATAACCATTTGTTATCTTAGTGCAGGCGTACATTTTCGTAGAAAGGGCGAGGCAGGTATGAGGAGTCGACGACGGTTTCTTGGCTTGGCGGGTAGGGCGGAAGGTCCACGTGAAGCGGGTGGGCACCCTCTGGCCGGTGCGTTCCCTTCGAATGCGGATGCAATAGAGTCGCTTCGGCAGAGTGGTGCCACGTCCGTCGGCGGACGAAGCGCGGGGCCGAGGACAGCAGACGGGATGGAGCGGTGGATGGAGGCTCGTCAGGCGAGCGTGGCGGCAGAGTCGCAGCGGGCGGTCAGGAGTGGTCCTCGCACAGCGGATGGCGCAGAGCGGTGGATGGCCTCGGCGCAGAGTAGGGCCAATGCTCAGGTGGCCGCGGAGGTTGAAGCGTCAAACATCTACAGACTCTTGGCCACCGAGTCACTGGGGCCCAGCAGGCTCGACGGTCTCGAGGAACGAATTGCCAAGCTACCCCGTGGGATCCGTGAGGAAGTGCTGGGAGCCTACTGGAAGGAGAGGGCCGTATCGGCGGATTATCGCAGCCAGCGAGACAACGAAATTCGCCCCGATGGGGCCTGTAATGTGACCTCGCTTGCCATGACCTTTGACCATCTCGGCATCAAGATTCCGGGCCTGAGGGATGGCCAACAGCCCGAGGATCGTCTCTCTGAATTATTGAATGAGGAGCTTGGCTACAGCCTCACAGGAAGCGATCATCCGGGGTCCTTCTTTGAGCCGAGGCGGGAGCTGGCCAATCTCTTGGGTGCGGAGTTGACGCAAGATTGGAAGTCTGGGATGAGCGCCCGCGGCTGCAAGTCATACTTTCTCGAGACAGTCCTGCCGCTCCTCAAGATGGGCGCTGCGGCCAGCATTGGCATTCGGTTCACCAACAGAAGGGGGGAGACCCGCTACCATATCGTGCGGCTCGAGTGGGTCGACGAGACGGGAATCACCGTCGATGATCCCTACGGGAATGCGACGTTCTATGGAGGAACGACCATGGGGCTTAGCCAAAACAGCACGGATGTGGACGATGCGGACGGCTCGGAGGGCCGGAAGGGTGAGGACTCCCACTGGACCTTCAGCGAGGCCGCGCAAGTCGTTCGGTACGTCCAATGGACCACCATTCCTGAGTCAAAGGTCCACGCCGCGATGCTCGACTCGCTCTAGGGGCCCTGAGGTCGGGCAGCGTCCCGGACATTCCGCGAGACGGATGTTACCTCCGGTGCTCACCCGAGGAGGACGACATGACTACGATGGCATCACTTTCACTCTTGCTGGTCGGCTGCGGCCCGAAGACCGCACCACCGAGCCCTGTCCACTCGGGCGGCGAGGCTGAACAAGCGAGCACTTCAATGGCGCAGAAGGATGCCCCGGCGCATGGAGAGCACAAGGGCCACGACCACTGGAGACCCATCGACGCGAGTTCGCCTGACGGACCTCAATTGGCGTTGCTGAGCGGTAACCCCGAGAGCGGACCGTTTAGTGCCTTGGTGCGGCTCCCAGGCGGCCATGCCTCGGAACTCCACAGTCATCCAGCGACGATGCATGCCGTTGTCATCTCCGGCATCGTGGCCAATGGACGGACACCGGAGGAGGCGGTCAAAGTAGAGGCCGGA
>CAZKOI010000408.1:0-3171 GCA_964554315.1 uncultured Enterobacterales bacterium
CCGATGCCGATGCCGACTCAACCTGCTTCGACTACAACCCCGTCAACGAGACCAGCTGGACCAAGAACTACACGGCGACCTTCATCAGCGATCGCCACGGCGAGGGCACCGCGAGCGCCACGGAGCAAGGCCTCGGCGAGGGCGTGACGTCCACTGGCTACTCCGCGTACAAGACCCGCGAGACCATGACCGTGGGCGGCAGCCCCGCATGGGAAGGCACGGTCTACCACATGTGCGACTACGCCGGAACCACCGGTCTGAGCGTCGGTGAGTGGCAGATGGACATCAGCTACTCGGTCGATGTCGAGGGCGCGCCCCTGAGCCCAGGAATGGTGCTCATGACCCTCAGCAGCCCGCGCCTCTACTTGAACAACGAGAAGCGCGAGACCGGCGGCACCTGGAACTTCAACTACAACCTCATGTACACCGACACCTCCGGCACGGGAATGTCCGTTACGATCCCCGTCTCGGGTATGTTCCGTGACGAGGGCATGGAGGACGTTGAGGTCATGGGCGAGACCATGGAAGCGTGGCGCGTCTCGAGCACCTACGAGATGAGGCTCACCGGTGACCCCGTCCTCGGCGCCTTGTTCACCCGCGACTTCCCTGGCGAAGCCACATACTGGTGGGTTGAGGGCCTCGGACTGGTCAAGGAGTCTCATGAAGACACCGAGACTGGCGCCACGATCCTGGCCAAGGACCTGACCTCGGCTACAGGGCTGTAGGACAGAAGACTCTCACCTCTGCTACGGTGGAGGGGTGAGAGTTCTGATTGTTCACCACGGAAAGCGCCTCGCTCCTGGCCAGCCGGCCACGGGCGGGGCGCTTCGTGCGTCTCATATGGTGCGGGCGATGGAGCAGGCCGGGCACACGGTGCGTGTGCTCACCCGCGACCAGGATGACGCCGGCGGGTTCACCTCCAGTGAGGACCTCTATCAAAGGGCAAGGGCGTGGGGTCCCGACCGCATCGTTGCGGTCCAGATCGAGGACGCACCTGCACTGGGCGCGGTCGGCGCACCCATTGCCGTTGATCTCTACGCGCCACGCGTCATGGAGGCCGCCTTCGACGGAACGCTGCGAGCCACGAGCGTTCACACCCTTCGTGCGCTGGCCGCCGGTGACGTCTTCTTGGTGTCCAACCCGCGCCAGCGCTGGCTCTGGTGGGGTTTGTTGGCCATGGCAGGCGTTGATGTCCGCAGCGACCCAACGCTCATGACCCCGCTCGTGTCCCCGCAGGGGCCTCGACGTCGGGTGCCCAAGAGTCCGGTCTTTGTCGCAGGCGGCAGCAGTTGGCCCTGGCAAGACCCCTTGCCAGGGCTCCAGCGCGTCTTGGCCCATCTCGACCGCCGAGTGACGGGAAAGGTGGTCTGGTATGGCGGAACCGCAGAGGGTCACGCAACCTCTTGGACGCTCCCTGATCACCCTCGCCTCGAGCATGCCGGCTGGGTAGGTCATGAAGCCCTTCTCAAGGCCTACGCGAGCTCAACCGCCGCCATCGACTGGCTCAGTCCAAACCCAGAGCGACGACTCGCGTTCGCATTTCGGCACGCCGACTACCTCGGCTGCGGCCTTCCGATCCTGACTCACCGAGACTCGCCGCTGGCAGACATCCTCGGTGACGCAGGTTGGATAAGCGACAACATCGAAGACACCCTCGATGAGGTGCTGGGTCACCCCGACGAGGTCAAGAATCGATCGGCGGCGGCCCGAGCACTGGGGCGCGACCGATTCAGCCTAAGTCAGGCCATGGGCCCTCTCCTCGACTGGGTTCAGCACGGCCGGCGCCATGCTCACAGCCCGACCGACCTCCTCGACCTCGCTCACCTTTCCGCCGATGCAGCCGCCTCTCAAGAGCGCGCGAACGCGGCGCTTGCCGCCCAGCGCCGAGCGGAGGCCGAGGTAGAGGCCAAGCGCCACGAGGTCAGCCTCCTCAACAAGCAGATCCAGACCCTCACCTCCACCGTCGATCGCCTCAGCCGAGCGATAGATGAGGTCGCAGGCTTCAAGCGAGAGGCCATTCAGCTCTTGGGCAATCAGGGCACCGCGGATCGCCTGTCGAGGGACGAGGCGCACGCCGAGAACGCGCTGCTGCGTGCAGACATCGAGAAAAAAACAGCGGAGCTCGTGGCCATGGACCACCTCAGGGAGCGGCTTGAGCACGACATTGAGAACCTGCGTCGAGAGATGAAGCAGCTTCAGCAGCGAGGACGCTTTCGCCGGTAGGCGATTCCCGTCAACACCGCGAAGAGCCAGAGCCATCGACCCTCGGGTGGGGCTTGGCTGCAGCCGCACCCCGAGCCGGCGGCCTCTGCCAACTCATTGTCCAGCTCGACGCCTTCAGCATAGTCCGGTGAGCCGACATAGAACCCGCGGGGGATAGCCCACTCGCTCGCAACTCCGCTCTCATCAATGGCCCGGGTCGACCACTGATAGAAGCCCTCCGGGAGATCGCCGGGCTCCCAGGTGACCGTCTCTCCCGTCGCCTCGACACCGCGCGCCTCTGCGACAGGCTGGTCACGAAGATCGCTCACGACAAAGTCGTAGACGACGCCCTGACCTTCGGGATCGACCGAGGCCGTCACCTCGAGGAGCGCCCCGTCGGCAAGGCCCACACCGTCGGCTGGATTCAGGAGGACAGGTGTGCTCGGGGGATCATTGACAGCACTGACAAAAAATTCCTCCGTGACCCAATCCGAGTACTGAACACCGTCGTAGCATCGCGCGCGAACATGGATGACCGTGTCTTCCTGCAGCTCGACCGGTGGCGTCCACGCCGTCAATCCATCCTCACCGCTCACCACGTCCTCCGCCTGGAGCTTGGGCGAGTCGAAGCTCGGGACCTCGTCCACCTCAAAATGATGCCAAGTGGGTGCCGCCTCAGGATCCACGCCATTGACCACCACAAACTCTGGCGAAAGGCCCAGCGGCTCGTCGGTGACCACATCGCCAAAGGACGGCGCTGAGGGCGGGAGGTTGGTGGTATCGATGGTGAAGCAGGCCCACTCGGAAGGCTCGCTCTCAAGATCGTGTTCGTCCACCGCCACTGCTGACCAGCAGAAGGTGTCGCCGTCCTCCGCGTCTAGAGGCGGTACCCAGTCCACAGCATCCCCGGACGCTAAGGTCGGAGCACTGGTCAAGAGGGTGCCGTCATCCAACTCAAGGGTGAAGATA
>CAZKOI010000409.1:0-3133 GCA_964554315.1 uncultured Enterobacterales bacterium
ATGCAGTTCTTTGAGCCAGGTAAAGAAACGAATGTCCATAGCCTCCATCTTTTTGGCTATTGAGCTTAGGAAAGCATTCTGAAGCGTACGACCAGCCCCGCTATTTTGCTGCAATGGTCACTGTCGAGTAGGCGAGGGGACGTCGAGGATGCATAGGACGCCATCCTCGGACCAGGCCAGCACACGCTGGTCTTGGGTTGCGACCACTCCGTCGAATCGAATGGGGCACCTCTCGCCGTTACCGGTGACCTCGCCAGAGTCGGTATCAAAAGTCCAGCCTTCCGGCAGTGAGCGCTCGCTCTCATCGATGCTCGGGCAGGGCGTGTCGCCCAAGCGCCGACCCGTGAAGTCGACTTGCACCCACCCCTCTTCCACCTCGAAGTACATCATGCCGTTTACCCAGTGGGCGCTGTAGATGTCGCCGTCGAGCTCGTCGTCGATGGGTAGCGGTAGGTCAAACACCTTGTTGCCATCAGTGTCGTACCCAATGATTCGGTCGTCGACCTGAATCACGCCACCGTCAGTCGCCATCAGGTGGTCACCGGCAATGGGTGAAGTGGCCCAAGCCCGTGTGGCCGTTGCGATGTTCCATGCGGTACCACCAGGCCCATACAGTCTGTCACCATGAAGGGCTACGGCGCTTGGGGTGAGGCCGGCCAGGACGGGGTCACCGCTCCATGTTCGAATCACACCCAAGTCCTCGTCTAGGAGGAGGGGGTGCCGGTCAAAACCCACGGGGATCAAGCGGCCCTCCAGATGAGCGCGAATCTCTCCGGTTTTTAGGTCCCACCAGGCCACCCCTGTCTCGGTTGCTCCCGCCAGCATGAGGCCGTCCGGTCCAAACCGAGCGGAACCAAAGTCAATGCCCGGAATCGGGGACAGGCCTCTACCAGGCGCCAACACATAGATTCCATCGTCGGTGTCAAACAGGCCAGATCCCTGCGGCCCAGCCCGCCATCGGTCGGCGGAGCAGGGGAGCCGTCCACACGATCGCGGCTTGTCCCCCTCCTCAAAGCGATAGACTTGCTCGCCGTCGAGCCAAAGGATTCCTGGCCCTGCCTCCCAGGGCTGCGGTCGGGCGTCGCTTGCACCAACGGGAATCTTCTTGCGGTCGCCGCTGGCTAGACAGATGACCTGTCGCTCGTGGCCAAGGTCCAGAACGGCCCAATCGACGCCAGAGTCTACCCCTCGAGCCGAGCCCATCGTGAGCGGGGGCCTATCGGAAAGCTCGTGATTGATGGTGTAGCGCCCGTGAGCTTGCCAGACCGTTACGACACGGTCTTGCCATGCGACGAAACCCACGAGGGTCTCAGCGTCGCGTACTGTCACCTCGCCGCCTGACTCAAGCCAGAGGCATCCGCTTGCCACCCAGACCTTTAGGCTCTCGGTCGCAAAGACGTCATCGGGGAGGCCGGGCGCGAGGAGGCGGGATCCCGAACCCTCGCCGAGCGTGAAGCGATCGGTGCTCACTGGCTCTCCAGCGCGATAAGGCGACCGTCCGTCGTGCCTAAGAAGACCCTTCCATTGGTCGCGGCCATTTCCCCTGTGATGGCTGACCCCAGTTCAACACTCCACACTGCGCCTCCATCGGTCATGTCAATGCGGTCGAGGCGTCCGTCGAATCGGCCGACATAGATTGCGGACGACTGGACAACTGGCTGGGTCGAGAATCCTGCGGATGCGGGCGCGCGCCAACGGATCCCGCCATGGCGAAGGTCGAGAGCCGCCATCTCGCCTTTCTTGTCTGTGACCACAAGGTGTTCGCCCAGCGCTGGGGCCGTACTCGGCTCGAACCGAAGGTGGGTCTGCCAGCGGAGAGTTGAGGTGCCCAGGTCGAGGGCGACCACTCCTCCTGGTGCACCATTCGAGACACCAAAGGGCACGTAAACCACGTCGCCATGGATGACGGGGTGGATAGTGACAGGTCCAGGGACTCGGGTTCTCCAGTGCACGATGCCCTGAGAGACAGCGACGACGTCACCCTGATTATTGCCGACAACAAGGCGGTGTCCGTCGCTAGCAGCATCAGACACGGGCCCAGGAATCGCGGCCTCGTCTTTACCTCCGGTGGTGTTTAGGGCTCCGCTGTGGTCAACCCAGGCCAGTGTTCCGTCCAGATTGAGGGGGGCAGTCTGTATGCGTGAGGTTCCACCATAGGACGCCTTGAGCATGCCCGTCTCGGCATCCAGTACCTGCATCACACCATTGACGGTTGGGACATGAATGCCGGTGTCTCCAGCATTAACTGGACCGCTTGCATTGACCTGAGTCGACCAACGAAGCACGCCGTCCAGGCTGAATGCGCGAACTTCGCCGGCTGCGACCGCATAGACGGTGTCGTCGACGATGCGGAGTGGGTGGACGATGGGTCCGGCAAGCTTCGCGGTCCACACGACCGATGGTGGATCCTTGAAGGCCTCACCCGACCATCGTGACTGGCGAAGATCCCACGCTGGATTGGTGGTGTGTTCCTGTGGCGTTGGGGAGGTGCTCGAGTGTGGGGTTACCGCGGAGACCGGCCTTCGCACCGGACCACGGCCGCTTCCACAACCCAAAGTCAAGCCAATAGCGAGGGCATAGAGCATACCGTTCGCTATCCCCTTGGTGGACAGGTGGACACTGGAGTGGGTAGATCTTCGCCATGCTGAGTCTCCTCGTTTTGATTTGTTCTGCGCTCGCCGCGCCCAAGCCACTTCCAGCGCTGCGTCTCGCCGTCGACAACGGCGGAGTCCTCGAGAGAGAGACGGTGACGCTCGCCCTCGTTGGGAACACCCGTCCGACAACGCCCGCTCTGGACCGCGGCCGGGCGATAGGCGGAGGTGCGCAGGCGATGGTGATCGGCGATATGACCGCACAGAATATGCTGGAGCCTCTGGACATGCTCGTTCTCTTGGGCGACATGGTGGCATCCAGCACCACAGGAGCATGGCGAGGGTTTGGCGACCAGTTTGCGGCGCTGGTTGATGGGTCAACTGTGCCCCCCTCCGCTCTTCGTCGCGTGCCCATCGTGCCCGTCGTGGGCGACAGGGACTGCGCGAAGGAGTCGAGCTGCGAGTCTATCGCGAAGGTCTTTCCCGGGTTTGGCCAAGACATCGGATTCGGTCGCGTGGCGACATGGCAGTCCTTTGACATT
>CAZKOI010000410.1:0-3131 GCA_964554315.1 uncultured Enterobacterales bacterium
AGGGAGACTGCCGTCGCTGTTTTCCTTCACCGCCGTCAGGTAGGCCGTAATGAGCCCTCCGTCGTTGACATACAGGGCAGAGGGCCAGCTGATGTAGAGGCCATCCTCGGTAGGCCCGTTCTGGTCAAGCGGCGGCGGACCCTCCGGGAACGTCCACGTGATGCCATCTACACTCTCGGCAGCCCCCAGACCAATGGAGAAGCTCGACCCGTCAAAGGTATAGCCTTGGTAGGCCATGACGTAGCGGCCCCGGCTGTCGTCACGGGCAATCTGGAGAGCGTTCATGCCGTCTTGGTCCCAGCGGCCTGGCCGCTCGCGAACCAGAGGATTGTCGGCATGAGTCGTCCAATCCACACCGTTCTCCGACACCGCCGTGCCGAAACCCCAGTCCGCGGTGAAGTCGGTGGTCGTGGTCGTCCCTGTCCGATCCAAGCGCCCCGCGTACCAGATCTGATAGACCGGAAAGCCCATCACTAGGTTGGTGTAGAAACCAACCGAGCCCGTCACAATCCGAGCGGTATCCGGGACGTCATCGAACCACATCTCGTCGGTGGCCTCAAAGACGGGATTGCAGTCATAGACGCGCATGCCCGCCTCACCGGTCTCGCTGAAGTCGCAGGGCATGAAGTCTTCGGGGTTAACCGCAGGCTCTGAGCCCGCGACCGCACTGATGCCGTACTCCTTCGAGCAGCCGGACCAGAAGAGCACCAGCCAACAGGACCTACCAACCATGCTCATTCTCGCACTCCACAATCTCAAAGGTATCGCAGTCGACGACAGCCTCGATGCAGACCTTGTAGGCCAAGATGTCTGACCCACCGTTCTCTTCGCCAAACACGCACGAGGACTCGCACTCCTCGATGGAGGGAAACGAATTCACGGCGCACTCGTTGACCAGCACCTCGCATAGCGCCGCGCAGTGCTCACCGCCCCCCGCTGGCGGGGCCTCCGAACAACCCGACCAAAGGGCAAAACTGAAAGCTGCGATGCGCACAATCACCTCCGATGCAAACCTTAGCTGAAACGAGAGCCATTGGCGCACAATGATAATGAACTACGCTGGAGTCGAGGTGTTGCATGAAGCAAAGGGTTGGTTGGGTCTTAATGGTCACGGGGTGTGCCGGCGGAAAAGGGGCGGGTCGGCTGCCGGACGTCGAATCCGAGTCCTGCCGGCAACGCACTCACACCGCCCCGGACACCGAATTCTTCGTGGACATCTCCGAGGCCAGCGGAATCCAAGAGGACAACTTCAGCGCCGATCCGCCCGAAGCCATGGTCATCAACGACCACAGCCGACTGACCTTTGCGGACATCAACGGCGACGGCCTCGACGATGCCGTCATGCACAGCCTCTACCCCAACGCAAGTGCTGGGGTCCCCTTCGAGCACCTCGTCTTTCTGAACAACGGCGACGGCACCTTTAGAGACCACAGCGACGCCTCCGGCCTGCGTGAGGTGCAGGCGGGGTTCTTCGCCTTCGCCGACGTCGACAATGACGGCGATCAAGATGTCTTCGCGGGACTCGACCTCCCGAGTCTGGGCAGCCACCGTTCCGGCATCCTCTTGAACGACGGCGCGGGGCGATTCGAGCCCCTGGACGGCTCCGGCGTCAATGTGATGAATCCCACGGCTGCGGCGGCCGTCTTCGCGGACTTCAACAACGACGGCGCCGTCGACCTGTTTGTGGCCAACGGACACACGTCCTACGCCATGGCTGACCAGATCTACTGGGGTAGAGGCGACGGACGCTTTGACCTCGACACGTCGGCGCTCAACTCCGCACCGGCGCAACCCTCTAACGGCGCCGTGGCCTGCGACGTCGATGCCGACGGCGACCTCGACATCTTTGTCGGAAGCTACGGTGTCAGCGTTGCCAAGGGCCACAACCAGCTATGGCGGAATGATGGCGGGCAGTTCACGGACATCGCAGAGGAGGCCGGTGTGGCGGCGCTCTCGACCGGCAACCCCCTCTCGAGCCGAGCCGACTACGGCAACGCAGACCAGCCGGGCGACGGTCCAGGCGACTGGGTCGGTACCAACGCCTTCGGTGTCGACTGCGGTGACCTGGACAACGACGGCGACCTGGACTTGATCTACGCGGCGATCTCCCACCCGTCGAATTCCGATGCCTCGCGCTACTGGTCCGACCCCTCGGCCATCCTCCTCAACGACGGCACGGGCACCTTCACCCGCCTTGCCGAGAGCGGCCTCCCCTTCAACGAGGGTGACATCGACGCCGGCCTTATCGACTTCGACGGGGACGGCTGGCTCGATCTGTCCATCACCCGCGACCCCAAGTACGAAGCAAACTACGACGAGGCCGAGCAGTTCGCGTGGTTCGGCCTGATGCGCGGTTCGGGCGGGGGCCAAGTCACGTCGGTCGGCCTCCGCAGCGGCATCAATGTGGACGCCGAGACGGGTACGGATCGAGGCAAGAAGCTCCAGATGAAGGGCGGCCAAAACCACGCCTGGGCGGACATCGATCACGACGGCGACCTCGACCTGTTGGTGGGAGGACGAGACCAGGGTGGGGGCCGACCCAACTTCCTCTATGAGAACCTCATCGGAGACCAAAACCGGTGGGTCGCTGTGGACCTGCGAGGCGACGGCGAGCACGTGGCCACGGATGCGTTCGGTGCAAGGCTCACCTACCGATGGGCAGACGACCTCCTGATGCGTGAGAAGCACGGGAGTCGAGGGACCTATAACTCTGAGGATACCCGCTGGATCCATGTCGGGCTGGGCGAACGAAGCTGCGATGCCGAAATCATCGTCACGTGGCCAAACGGGGAGGACGCATCCTTCGCATGGTCCGATATTGGCGAGGCTCGGTTCGTCCGCATCACCTACCCGAACATCGCGGAGAAAGTGACCCCATAGCGCCCCGATTTACGGCATACTGCCGGCACAGCAAGGAGTGACTATGCGGTTTCTTGTACCCCTTTTCCTCGCCAGCACCCTCTCCATGCTGGGATGCGCCAAGAGCGAATCCCAAGGCGAGTCGAGCGACAGCGGCTCGGTGGACTGTGATGACAACGGCGCGTTGCTGTTTCCGGACTACTGCGCAGGGTGTCACGGCGCCGATGGTGTCTCGGGGTCCAGCCCGGCGCTCGATGAGGCCGTACCGTCGC
>CAZKOI010000411.1:0-3125 GCA_964554315.1 uncultured Enterobacterales bacterium
TCGGACGTGTGTCATCGATTCTCGAAATCGGGTGCGCCGACGGCCGACGACTGGCTCGCCTCAACGAACACCTCGGTCGGCCCGACAGATCGGTAGGTGTCGACCCGTCGAGCGACGCCATAGCTGAGGCGACGCACCGCTACCCAACCATGGAGTTCAAGGTGGGAACCGCCGACTCGTTGCCCATTGGCGAGCGGTTCGACCTCGTCGTGCTGGGCTTCTGCCTGTACCTCTGCGATCGAGCGCTCCTACCACAGGTCGTCGCCGAGTCCGACCGAGCGGTCGCAGATGGCGGCACGCTCGCAATCATCGACTTCGACCCTCCCAACCCTCGCCGACGACGATTCCGCCACCGTGAGAACGTGTGGTCCTATAAGGTGGATCACTCCGCACTCTTCACCGCCTTCCCGCAATACGTGCTGGTCACCAAGACCTCCATGAGCCACAACGGAAGTCAGTTCAGCACTGACGAGACGGAGCGAGTTGCCGTGTGGATAATGCGAAAGCAGCTGACCGGCGGCTACACCGAAGAGCCGGACTCCTAACGCCGGCCGTCCCTCGGTTGACTTTCAAACGCCTGGCTGTTGACGACAAGGCCAAGCCCTCGCCGAGAGCAAGCGGCAAACGGCCAAGTAGACCGCCGGCTGGCGTCGAGGCGTGTTGCTGATGTCCAGAATCGGGTTTTGCCATCGCTAAGCGCCCACACCTTGTCGAAGCGATTTCGATGAGTGGCGCTGACTTGCCAAGAACGTTGGACGTTTCCTCTGCATCCGATCCGTCGTGATCCGAGTTACGGGCAGAACAGACGGGCCTCTGGCCTGTCGGAATCTGTGACGGCTCAGACGGCCCAGAAACGCTAAGCGCAGCGGGTCCAGGTCTCACCGCCGACGGCCTTCTCAGCTCGCTAAGACGAAACCTCGAAAATCATTGCCGGGGTTACGACCGACTATTGACACTGTTCAGGTCGCCAATATGGCGTTTGTGCCACTCCAACTGCAAACGCAGGCCTTCCCGAATCGAGACCGAGGGGCGCCAGTTGAGGATTTTTTGAACCTCATCCGTCGAGCCACCAGTTCGCGGCACGTCACCCGGCTGCATTCCCTGCTTGTCGAGAGTAATGGTGCGTCCGGTCAATTCTTGAATGGCATCCATGACCGCGGCAAGAGAGACTTGGCTCCCGCCCGCTACATTCAGAACAGATCCAGTCGGGGCATTTGCGCTCACCGCACGGATATTCGCCTCAACTACATCACCTACAAAGGTGAAATCGCGTATTGCACTCCCGTCACCGAACATTGGAAAAGGCGTTCCTCGGAGGCACGACTCGATGATACGGTGAATTGCCATGTCTGGTCTTTGACGAGGTCCGTACACAGTGAAGTATCGGAGCGAGACCGTATGAAGGCCAAAATTATGGGCGTAAAGTTTTACCAAATGTTCGGCCGCCAGTTTGGTTACGCCATAAGGGGAATGAGGCTGCGGAAGGTCGACCTCACGAGACGGGAAGTTCAGAGCCTGCCCGTATACAGATGAACTGCTGGAGTATACGAAGCTTGGAACTTGACACAATGCGGCGGCCTCCAAGAGCCGCTGAGTTGCAAGAATATTTTGCCGAGCATACTCAGCAAAACCGTCTCGCCACGACCCACGCACGCCTGGTTGGCCAGCAAGATGGAACACGCTCTTTGCGTTCCGGAGCAGAGGCAGAAGGTCCTCGGTTGCAAGATCCACTTGAGCAAATTCAAAGAGCGGGGACGAGACGCAGACCTCGAGATTCGAGCGCTTGACGCTGGGATCGTAGTAGTCGGTAAGAACATCAATGACCCGAACTCTCCAACCTTCACGGAGAAGTCTTTCGGCTAGGTGGGATCCTATGAATCCGGCGCCACCGGTCACGACCGCAAGAGGCATCCCTTCAATGTACCGGCGCTTCTGGAGAACGCGCGCACACCGAGCAGTAGCGGCTTGCAGATTCCCAGAAGCACAGCCCGTGAGGACTCTCCGTGGCTAAAACGAAACCAGTTCTACTCTTCAACCAAACAACCACTCCGCCATTAATGGCACCAAACCATCAAGCGCAGCTTTCAGTCAAAGTGATCGCGCTAGAAAAATCACGCCGAGGTATCTATGGCCCGACACTTGAAGGCGTCGCGGAGTTATCGATCCTGAAGGGGGATCTCCGAGCCAGTTAGACAACTATTAGCGAGATCAAAGCGCATCCGACCGTCGAAACTGAACAGATTCATGTGATCCAGCTGCACTTTCTGATTTTGTCGCTTCCGTCGTTGAAGCAAACCCAGCGACCTTCCGGGCGACACACGAGAACCCGAATTAGCCCAGCATGATCACAATCGTGACCGCTCCTGCATCACCGCTCTTGCAGCCGTCGTTGGCGACACTGATCCGCTGGATACCCTCGGATCTTTCGACTTGGACGACCCGTATACCTAGGTGACGCGACACGGATGATTCCTCTGAGTATCGGAGAATTACCCAATTGTGCACCACCTTGTCGGTCGATGCCAGATCACCCTTTACGAAGATCCCCATCATCGGCGTCAACATCACGACCCACGCAACCAGTGCCAAACCTGGCGCGCGGGCCGGCCCGACCCTGCGTACGCTCATCCGCGGCGACCGCTACCCGTTATGTTGGACCAGGTTGCGCCACAAAAAGCAGGATGGCCGCACTGCTGAGACCCTCGTCAGGATAACAATGCCCGTTACCGCGGTGTCCTGACCAATCCGAGCGTTCATCGCAGGTTTCAGACCAGACAAGAACTCAACGCGCAGCGCTCCGACTCAGACTTGCTGCGGTCGTAACCAGCGGCACGCATCATCAATCCCAAACGCCAGCCCCGGTGGTGACCCGCTCTCGGCGGTGCGTGGCTCGGGGTAGCCTCGCTGTGTGTTAGCAACCGGCGCTGCCAGCCACCGTGGGATGGTGCGGACCCAGAATGAGGACTCGTGTCATGCGGGTGCTGGGCTGGCAATCGTTGCTGACGGTATGGGTGGGCATTTAGCTGGCGAGATCGCCAGTGAGTTGGCAGTCGCCACGGTGCGCAACGCGTGTTCGCCGGCCCCTGTGGGCGACGGCGACAGTGAATCGGTCTACCCCACCCTTG
>CAZKOI010000412.1:0-3122 GCA_964554315.1 uncultured Enterobacterales bacterium
GGTCGACACCATCTCTGACGTCAAGATCGACCAAGTCACCGTCCTTCCGGCCGGTAACGAATCGACGGCAAAGCGTGCTGTGACGCTGGTCGAGGAGCTCAAGGCCGGCACAGGCATCGACCTTCCTCGGGTCGTTGATAGGATGACTGGCGGGAAGTCCACCGACGAGGCATAGGCACACGAGCCACGCTCTGAGAGGCCATCATCTCGACACTTCACGGACATACACAGGGCCTTAAGCCCAGCCAGAACCGCCAGCTTCAGGCCCTGTACCAGCGACGGATTCCCGCCGACGCCTGGATCACGCACGAGCTTGGGCGCCGTCTCACCGAGATGTCCCGTGCGCTCAACCGGCAGCTGGGGTTGATGATTGATCGACGAGGCTACGTCACTCACGTCATTGTCGGCGATGCCCACCAGCTCTTCATCCCCGATCTCAAGCGCCATCGGGCAGGCTCGTCTCGCTTTCGCGGGATCCGCTTGGTGCACACCCACCTGCGAGGAGAGGGCCTATCGGAGGACGACCTGACGGACCTCAGCCTCCTTCGGCTCGATGCGGTCGTGGTCCTCTCGGCGGGTGTCGACGGCCTGCCGGGCTTCATGGAGGTGGGCACGATTCGTCCCGATGCACCGGCGGACGACGAAAAACCGTGGGCGGTGGAGCGACGCAAGAGCCTCGCCGACTGGCCCCAGAATTTCCTCGGCTTCATCGAAGAACTCGAAGGCCAGATTGGCTCATCTGCGGCCACACAGCGCGTCCCAGGAGCGGAAGGAGCCATCGTCATCGGCGTCACGACTCGGCAACGGGACGATGCAGAGGACTCCCTTGATGAGCTTGAGCGACTCGCCCACACCGCCGGTCTTCAGGTCCTCGATAGGTTCCTCCAGCGCAGGCAAAGACCGGACCAAAAGTACGTCATCGGAAAGGGCAAGCTCCAGACCGTGCTCGTCCGCGCGATGCAGCTCGACGCGGAGGTGCTCATCTTCGACGCCGAGCTCTCCCCGAGTCAGCTCCGGAACATCGCGACCGACACCGAGCTCAAGGTCGTGGATCGCACCAGCCTCATTCTGGACATCTTCTCGCAGCGAGCCACGACCCGCGAGGGCAAGCTCCAGGTTGAGCTCGCTCAGCTTCGCTATCGCAAGCCCCGCCTCGCCCTGATGCCGACCGCCATGAGCCGTCTGACCGGTGGTATCGGCGGCCGCGGCCCTGGCGAGACGAAGCTCGAGATCAATCGCCGCCGGGCAGATGAGCGCCAGAACCGGCTGGAGAACCAACTCAAGAAGCTCTCTAAGCAGCGGTATCTGCGACGCAGTCGACGCCAGCGGGTAGGGCTGCCGCACGTCGCCATTGTCGGCTACACCAACGCCGGTAAGTCCACGATGCTGAACCGAATGACGCGATCCGCCGTGGATGCCGAGGACAAGCTGTTCGCCACCCTTGATCCCACCAGCAGACGGCTTCGTTTCCCGGAGGAGCGAGAGGTCATCCTGACGGACACAGTTGGCTTCATTCGGCAGCTCCCCAAGGACCTCGTGCACGCCTTTCGCTCGACCCTCGAGGAGGTCGCCGAGGCCGACCTCTTGGTTCACGTCATCGACGCCTCGAGCCCGCAGATTCAGACCCACATCGATGAAGTAGACCAGACCCTCTCTGCGCTGGGGGTCAATGGCACACCGACCCTGCGCGTCCTCAACAAGATCGACGCAGTCCCCGAGGCAGACTGGCTGGCCCTAAAGACTGCACACGACGGCATGCTCGTGAGCGCACACACCGGGGATGGTCTTGGTGCCCTAATGATTCAGATCGAGCGTCACCTCTTTCGGGGCTCGGCTCAGGGTAAGCTGTAGCCATGCTCTGGGTTCTCTTCGCGTGCAGCTCATCGCCGATGCTCAAAGACAGCGTGGGCCCTTTTTTTGATGGCGATCCGACCATCACGTCCATCGAGGTCGCCTGCAACGCCGAAGAGGCCGAGTGGACATTCGAGGTAGAGACGGACCACTGGACAGGCGGCGGATGGATCTGGATGGGCCAGTCGGAGACCAGCGCCGAGGGCCACAAGATTGCATCGAGACGAGCTTCGGCTGACGGGTCGTCGGACTTCCTCCAGCTCCAGCTCAAGATCGAGGCGGATTGGCGAGATGCCAAAGCTGGTGTCTCCACCCTGTGGCTCTGTCGCGACTGGCCCGAGCTCACCTTTATGGCCACAGCCTACGATCCGAGTGGACAAGGTGTGGAGGACTGCCGAACCTGGGGCGCCGACCCGACGCTGTGGACTCGAGTCGAGGGTGCCTACAGCTGCGACAAGGTGATCGAGCTGCCTGTGGACACAGGGCTCTAGATCGACGCTCGCCGCTCTGACACTTGTATGGCCAGCTTGAGGGCAGCCACCATGCTTGAGGCATCCGCCCGTCCGGTTCCCACGAGCGCATCCGCTGTGCCATGGTCCACGCTGGTCCGGATGATAGGCAGGCCCAAGGTCCAGTTGACGGACCGGCCAAAGTCCACCACCTTGAGCGGAACCAGCCCTTGGTCGTGGTACATCGCGACCACCATGTCGTTCTCCCCTCGGGCCGCCGCCATGAAGGCTGCCTCTGCACATAGCGGGCCCAAGATCGGGATGCCCTCCTGGCGCAGTCGATCCGCTGCGGGCAAGAGCGTGTCGCGCTCGGTCCGCCCCAACTCCCCGCTCTCGCCCGCATGCGGATTGAGGCCGCACATCACAAGCCTCGGAGCGCTCAGTCCGAGATCCCTCACGAGTGCCGCGTGTGCCGTCCGAACCGTATGGAGCACACGCTCCATGGTGATGGCAGCCTGGACCTCATGGAGGGGAATGTGGGTCGTGACCAATGCGACCCGCATTCTTCCGCCGGTAAAAGCCATGACCGGGTCTACATTAAAGTGAGCACCCAGCATGTCGGTATGACCCATGAATTCAAACCCCTCCTGACGAAGCCGCGCCTTGTGAATGGGTCCGGTGACCATCGCGTCCGCTTGCCCGAGGGCCACGGCCTGTGCCGCCTGCGCTATCGCCTCCACCACCGCAGGACGGCGACCCGCGCCTGTCTCCACGAGCACAAGGTCCGTTGAGTCTTCACCAACCTGGCCGCTAGACCAGCTC
>CAZKOI010000413.1:0-3104 GCA_964554315.1 uncultured Enterobacterales bacterium
CAACATCAGGGGATGGACCGTCGAGAAAGAAATCACTTGGTCCAAGCCGAGTAGCGCCCGAGTAACCAGCGTTCGGTGGGCCCATGGGCAAGCGTGAGAAACATACAGGTGATAGCGTCCCGCCTCTGGCTTCACCTCGGTGTCGCGAAACGCGCTCGCCTGTCGCTTAAATGCACCGTCGTCGCTCGACTCCCAAGTTTCCTTTGTCGTCCAAACACCGTTGATGAGACGTCCGCCCATTAATCCTTCTCCGTGGTCCTAAGACGCCCGAAGGCCGTCCTCTGTTCCGACCTACCCATGAGGCTAGTCGATCAGCAGCTTTCGAGAGGCTTCGGCAAGGAAATATTGAGAGGCCTTGTCGTCAGGAAAGTTCCCGAGGACCCCGCTGAAGGCCGAAATTGCGCCATAAATATCGCCTTGGGCTCTGGCTTCGAGGCCACGATTATAGCGGTTTAAAGTTATCTTTCGGCGGACTTGGGAGTCGTGATCGGTAGCGTCCAAGATCTCGACAAGGTGTAACCGACCCTTGCGACCACGAATCGCGTGTTTGCCAAGCGATCTCGTGAGGTAGCCGTCAGCATTACGGGCGCCGCTCAGGCAGGATTGGCTCACGAGGATTTCACCGCCCAGCACTCTCGTCATGGACTCAATGCGAGCGGAGGTATTCACCGCGTCCGCAATCATTGAGGCGTCCCAGCGGTCTTCTGCCCCAACGATCCCGAGAACAATTGGTCCGTCGTGAAGCCCAACGCTCATCTTCAGCGGTATCGGGCTAATCAATTGACCACTCTTGTTGAGCGCCTTCAGGGCCCGCTGCATAGCGATTGCGGCATCAATCGCGCTGCCATCGTTGCCCGGGAAGAGTGCAAGGACACCATCGCCTTGGTACTGGACCACAATCCCCCCCACGGCCTCGATGCACGGGACGATCGCGGCGAGGTATTGGTTAATGATGCCAAAGATGTCTTGCGACTTGACAGACTCGCTGATGGTCGTGAACCCGTGCATGTCGGCAAACATGATGGTGCCGTGCATCTCCACATGGCGGCCAACGTTCAGGTGAAGACTGGTGCTCACGCCCAAGGCCTCTAGGAACCTCGACGGGACAAAGCGTACAAACAACTCATTGTGTTTGGAGATGGCTTGGTTCGTCGCAATTAGAGTATTTTCGACGGTCTTGGCTTCTGCGAGCGACACCTGAGCGGCCTCGTTGGCGATCAACAAGTCACCGAGACCGATGTGCAAGGGTAGGTCGCTGAGGGTAAATCCCAACTGCTCGAGATCGGCGACACGGCTCACATTGGGTAGGCCGATCAAGAGCCACCCAGCCTCGCCCAGGTTGCGCACCTCGCCCCTCAACTGATGGTCGCCACACAAACAGCACTGGTGGCAGGTGATAATCACCATGTCGGTGAGTTCGCTGACTAGCGGAAATAGGTCTGTTGAGGGAAAAGGCCTGACCAGGGTGACCCGGTCCAACTCTTCTGGATTGGGGTCATGCCAAAAGCGACGAAGGCCCTTCGAAACTTGAATGACACGACCGTCGTTGTCCCAAAGTAGGTGGAATGGAGCGATGTACTCCAGGTCCGCAACGGAGAGCGTGGGCGCAGTGCTCATGCAAATCAGCTAGACGGGGCGGTGGTGAATCACCATTCGCTTGCAGGGCAGGGGGTGTGAGTCATCAGGGACATGGTCAAAGCTGATGCTCTCCTTGAAGTGCTTCGCGAGGCCGTTGAACAGCCCCTCAACAAAGGGCAGCAGTCCCTCACGGTCCGAGTAGTAATCCACTCTCAGCTGGCCTTCTGCGACGACTTGCACCCGAAATGATGGGGGGTTGTAGTCGGGAAAGGTCACCCGAATCCGCTGGTGCATGTGGTCGAGGTTCTTCGTGAAGTCAACAAAGTTCACACCCGACGCGTGCATGAGGTCAGCGTAGTCGACGAGGGCAACGTGCTCGACCCAGTACTCGCCGAAGCCACGGAGCACGTCGGCCGGGTCCGCACCTAAGATCTCACACGCAGCACCGACGAGGTTGTAGGTGATGGCGTCATCGTAAGCCTGCATCTTCACAAAGTCCGGTGGGGCGCCGGCCTTTTCACAAATCTGAAGCCACGTATCCTCTCCGAACCCATCGACGACCATGCCTCGAACTGCGTGGTTGACCATTCCGTACATTACTGCTCCGTTATGTCTCAGGTATCCTTAACCGTACCGTAAATCAATGACCTCGTCTCGACACCGAGGTCAATTTGATTCGTCTTTATGGTTCCTGGGGGGGACGGCGGGTCTGGCGTCCGGGGGTCGAACGATGGAACTGAAGACCCAAGCTTGAACACACCGACAGAGTTGTTGATACCCTTGAGCCGGTATTCTCCACAGAAAGTCAGGCCTTCGACAAGTTGAGCAACCTCAGAAGAAAAGGCCGCGGGGGACGCGAGTTCCTTGGTGAGCGACTCAAGCCGACTCGCCAGGTTCACCGCAGACCCCATCACGGTAAAGTCGAGGCGCGTCGGGGTGCCAATGTTGCCGTAGACGACATCACCGATGTGGCAGCCAAAACCAACCTCGATCGCATGGTCATCCGTGGCTCGGGCGGAGAGAGACGCTGTCGCTTTGGAGACTGTCTGAACCATGGCGTTGGCCACGTCACGCTCGTTACCATCTTCGGTGCGATAGACAATCAACATGGCATCCCCGATGAACTTCAGGATCTCGCCACCGTGTTCGGTCGCATGGTCCCCGATGACCTCAAAGACCGCGTTCATCGTTGCCACGATTCCACGTCCCTCGATGCGCTCCGATAGTGCCGTAAATCCTCGGACGTCGCAGAACATGATTCCTGCATTGATGACCGTCGTGTGGCCTCTTGAGATGGCGCCCCTCAGCACTTCTTTACCCGTATTCGACCCGAGGTATGCGCTGGCGATTTGCCGCACTTGAGAGGTCCTGCATGCTCCATAGATGGCCATGCCGAACGTGCTAAGCAAACCCTCGACTCGGGCGTCGACATCATCAGGGAAGGGTCTCTTGGACGCGATGCTCATGTACTGCGGAAAGTCCATGCCCGGTACGTTCACGGCCAGAGCGAGGTAGTCGACCAGACC
>CAZKOI010000414.1:0-3086 GCA_964554315.1 uncultured Enterobacterales bacterium
CCTTCTAAGCCATGGAGGGGGATCAGCCACGCGTTGAGCCCTATGTTGAGCGATACCGCGATCAAGCCGTTTACGAGGTTGAGGGTGCTGTGGCCGGCGTTCGTGAGGATCGCTCCGGTGGGTGCAGCGATGACGTAGACCGCTTGGCCCGTCATGAGGATCAAGAGTGCGCTCGCGCCGCCGAGGTAGGCCTCATCAAAGACCGTCAGGATCACGTCGGGCAGGAGCAAGACGCCGAAGTACAGGGGCGTCGCGATGACGATGAGCCACCGGGTCACAATCTTCAACAGAGCATTCAGCTTGTCGCGCTGCTCGCTGTAGACCAACTCCGCGATCACGGGGCCGAACATTGTGGTTGAGGCCACGACCGGGAGCGCTCCCATCATGGCTAACGCTACACTGACTCGGTAGACGCCCACGTCAACGAGGCTAGCGAGCGATGTCAGCATGAGGATGTCGATCCAGAGATTCGCTCGGTAGAGCACCCGTGCAAAGGACTGGGGCAGCGCGTATCGAAACATGGCCCCGACTTCAAAAGACGGCGTCACGGTCGTCCTAGATATCAGCCCGCCATCTCGCTGCCAGATGCGCTTTGAAGCCACCAACACGGCCGCGAGCTGTGAGAGCACAAAGGCAAGGATGACGCCGTCCACCCCTGCATCGAAGGCGATGGCCACGGCCGATCCGATCAGGAGAGTCAGGGGTAGAACGATGAGCTGGGAGACCGTCTGACCGACCATGTCCTTCGCTGAAACGAGTACGCCAACGAGGACGGTGAAAACGGCGACCAAGACAATGCCAATGCTGATCGCGACCAGTGCGCCGGCCTCATCGGGCCGGTCTTGCAGAATCAGACCGGATTCGATCAGGGCCCAGAGGCAGGTCGCAAAGAGGGGGCCGCTCAGACCAACAGTGCCGATGCACGTCAGGAGGACGCCCTTCAGGCGACCTTGTTCGTGGCTGGACCGATACCGCGCGCCGAACATAATGACGCCCGCGTCCATTCCAAGGGGAGCGATCGCGCCGATGATGCTGGCCACGGTCGTAGCGAATGCGTACAGTCCAAAGCCTGCAGTGCCCAGGGCTCCCGAGAGAAACCAGGTCGTGACCATCCGGAGCGCGCGCTCGATAAGTCCACCGCCCATGACAATCGCCGAGCCGCCGGCGATGGCGGTCGCTTCCTGGGTGATGCTCTTTTCTTCGCTACCGGGATCCGCTTCCATGGAAGAGAGTTTGACATGTGGCAGGCCATCCGCAAAGTGAAGGAACACTGGAGAGAGGAGTACATGCGAAGACCGGATTTCTTCATCGTCGGGGCACCCAAGTGCGGCACGACCGCGATGTACCAGTGGCTGAAGGCGCATCCGGAGGTCTATGTGCCGGTGAAGGAGATTCATTATTTTGGTGGTGACCTCGATCACCGGCGCCCCGAGGTCACGGCGGAGCGGTACGCCGGGCTGTTCGCATCAGCCACGACGGCCCACAAGGCGGTCGGCGATGTGGGTGTCTGGTACCTCATGAGCGAGCACGCCCCGCAGGAGATTTATCAGTACAACCCAGAGGCTCGCATCATCATCATGCTGCGACGCCCAGTGGAGATGCTGTACTCGCTGCACAGCCAACTTCTCTACAGCGGAGAAGAAGACATCACGGATTTTGTCGAGGCGATACGAGCAGAGAGTGACCGGGCTGCGGGCCAACGAATTCCTCGCTCGACCCACAAGGGACTGGAGGCGCCGCCGACCGAGTGTTTGCTCTACTCGAGGGTGGCCTCATTTGCCGATCAGATTGCCCGGTACCAGGCGCTCTTTGATCAGGTGCACATCGTCTTGCATGATGACATCAAGGCAGACGCGGCCCTTACCTATCGCAAGGTCCTAGAGTTTCTCGGCGTCGACAACCAATTCCAGCCAGACTTTACCGTGGTCAATCCCAATACGCGCGTAAGAAGCCAGGCGTTGAGGAAGGTGGTTCAGGGGCTCTGGTTCGGACCCTGGCGGCACTTGGTTCCTGGCCCTGCTCGTCGAGTGGGGCGTCGCGGCTTCGAGGCGCTCCAGGCCCTCAATACCGAAGCGACGGCGCGGCCACCGCTCAGCGATGAAGCACGTCAGGTGGTCGTGTCCCACCTCGACACAGACCTGGTGCGCCTGGCACAGGTCATCGGTCGTCCGCTTCCAGGTTGGGATTCTTGACGGCCATTCCCACGCCGAACACCCACAGCGTTACGCCTGGCTGTGTCGCCTTGAATTCCACGGAACGAACCTCATTCTCGGGCTGAGGGTTGTGCCAGTCGGCCCGATACACGTAGCGTTCGGCGGCACTGGCGCCGAAGGCTGCGATGCTCGCCGTCGGAACCGCCGCGGCGCCCGCACCATCAAACAGTAGGCTGCCTCGAACCCTTGCATTCATCCGGTTGGTGTTCATGCCTAAAGTGAGGGGTAGTTGGTCGGTCTGACCGTCCCGGTAGGTGATGAGGATCTCGCCTACAACCGCACCTTGTTGATGAGGGCTTCGTCTGTGGGCACGCGCGAGCGTCAGGCCATTACCATGGGTGACGGCTTGAAAGATGCTCAGCCCATAGAGGTGTTTGCGCACGCCGAAGGTGTCAGTCTCTCCCGGGTCGAGCCTGAATGCAGCCGGGGTGTAGGCCTGCATCTGGCCGATGTGCAGTCGCTGGTCCAGCTTTAAGGAATGCTCCATCGGGGAGTCAGCCCGAATTCTGAACGTTGAGATAGCGCGATCGGATGGCCAGGCTCTGAACCCTGGAAGATAGGCTGGGTGGTCCGACAGGTGCAGGAGCGATGTTTGTATGTCGGTGGCCTCGATTCGATGGGCCCACGCTGTTGCACCCGCCAGAACCACGTTTGACCAGTGATGGTAGAGGCGAGTTTCACCTAAACTACCCTCAAAGCTCGACCACGGAATGGGGTTGAACACGGCCAGAGCCTCGCCCAAGACACCGCCTGCGGTGCTGCCAATGCCGGCTCTCTTCCAGTCCGCATAGCCGGTGTTGCCTCGAATCACGGAGTAGCCCTTGGGAACGAGGCTACCTACGGAGTCGCCAACCCGCCCCCAGCTAATGACGT
>CAZKOI010000415.1:0-3072 GCA_964554315.1 uncultured Enterobacterales bacterium
TCGACGACCTCTCGCTTCCCTCCCCCGGCCTGGCGCCAAGCCTTCACTCCGCCAGCAGACACCTCAAGGTCGGTGACCTCGCATACCGACGGCCACCCGAGGACCTCGGCCATCATCGCCGGGACCTGAGAGCTGTCTCCATCGATGGATTGCTTGCCCGCGAGGACGATCTCAACGCCCTCCTTCTTGACTGCAGCAGCCAGAATGCGGGCGATTCCGAGCGCATCAGACCCCTCGAAGGCTGGGTCATCAAGCCGTACGGCCTTGCTGGCCCCACTCTGGCCCTTCTTACCCATCGCCAGCGCGTCTCTGATCTTGGCGTCGCCATCCGCACCGCAGACCGTAAACACAACAACGTCTGATGCTGTGCCCGCCTCCTGCAATTGGAGGGCAGCTTCGATTGCGAATGAATCGTAAGGGTTGACCTCCCAGCTCACATCACCCAGCTCAGGCCCAGCGGCTGAGTCGGCGATATTGATCCGGGAGTCCGTACCTGGGACCCGCTTTATGCAGACTCCGACTTTCATGGACTACTCCTGAGATTGTGCGACAAGAACGCCGCGGAAGAATGTTTCGACGACCTGCTTGGCCGCCGCATCTAGATCAAAGCGATCGCGGTTCCTGGATAGAACCCACTGGATGGACAGTTCATCCAAGGCCCCGAAGAATGCCCACTTCGAGATGAAGGGGTCCACGTCGTCGCGCACGAGACCCTGCGTTTGCGCTTCCTCAACAATGTCTCCAAAGATGTTGAGATAAGCCCACAGCGGCTCAGGGCGATACTCGCGTAAGAACTTATGAGACTGCCGACGCTCCACTTGGAAGACCTGCGCGAGCTGGGGATGGGTCTGAAGCAGCTCGAAGTGGCTGTTGACGTAAGTCCGTATCTTATCAAGCGGACACTCGATGCCAGCCAGCTTGGCCTGGAGCATCTCCAGCAGCTTCTCCATCTTCTCCTCAAAGATGGTGAGCAGTAGGTCTTCCTTGTTCTTAAAGTAGAGGTAAATCGTCCCGTCTGCGACGCCCGCGGCTTGTGCCACATCACTCACGCGAGACGAGCGGTACCCCTTTTCTGCAAACACAGTAATCGCAGCCTCTGTGATCCGTGCTCGCTTGTCGGGTCGAACTATGTCGCTCTGAGGCATCAAAACCACCTGTGGATGGGCACCCTATGCAGCGACCACGGCAGGGTCAAGGCCACACCTGTGGGGAAGAACGCGGCGTAGCCGGGTCGGCCTTGAAGACGACCGCAGCGAAGCTGGGTACCCATTCAGGGCCATCAAACCCCTTGGGCGTCCGGAGGTGCTCAAGAAGTCCACGCGCACGATCGACCTCGCCTGCACCCCATGCTGCTCTTGCCCACCAGGCGAGGTGTGAGGCCGTGAGACCATCCTTCTGTCCGTTCTCCGCAACCTCAAGCGCTCTGCGGGGGTTTCCCGCGGAAACCCAAGCGGCAATGCACAGCGTGTCATCGCCTGGATACGGATGATCGGAAGCCATCGCCTTCTCGAGTGCCGTAGCCGCAACCACAAACTGCGACGCCTCTAGGTTCACAACGCCCCATAGGTGCCACGCTAGCCCCGAGCCGTAGGCGCGTTCTTCCACACCATCAAACAGAGCCAAGTCATCACGCCACCGCTGACTGTCGACCGAATGGAAGACCAATGAAGGCATCCCCAAAACAAGCACGACCCCCCGTCCCCACCTCGGCGCTATAGCCGCCAACCATAGTCCCACGCCCACCAGAGCAGGATAGGCGTACCGCGCGCCGAGCAGATAGCCGTCTAGCACCACAGGTAGGGCAACCAAAAAGGCGCTGATAAAGAGCAGCAGCCCGGCCCACGCTTCGCGGCTCCGCCCCGAACGCCATGCCGCTGCGGCTATGACCAGCCAGCCCATGATGACAACCTCGGGTGGCGAAACCGTGACGTCACGAACCACGTGTAGTGGAAGGGGCCACACCACAGCGCCCCAACCCCAACCCAAGGCGGACGGGACAAGCTCGAGCTTGTCGAAGGAGATGGGCAGCGACCCTACGCCCGCGGCGACCCGAAGCGACATCGCAACCATGACTGCCGCAGCCCACCGAATCCAAGCACCACGCCCTGATCCACACGCCAAGAGCAGACCGGCAGCCATCACCGCAGCAGTCTCCTTTGACAGGATCGCTAGGAGCAACAAGACCACGTTGAGAGTGGGTCGAGTCGACCAAACGAGCGCACCGAGGGTTAGCGCGACCGCCAGCGCATCTGGGAGCGCTGATGCCCACCCCAAGACTTCGCCAGCGAGAGGGTGAACGGCGAACACGATGGCACCCAAAAGGGGTGCTCGCAGCGTTCTGAAGAGGTACACCAACGCAAACGTGCTTGCGCAGTGAAGAACCAGCGCGAGAAGGTGGATCGGCACTGGACCGATTCGTCCAGCGACCGCAAGTATCGTCATCGCAACCGGCCGATAATACGCCGCCCCGGGGCCACCCTCTGCCACCGGCGCTGACCAGAGCGTACCAAGCTCCGCGAATGGCATCACGGCGAGGTGACCCGAAATCAGCGTCCCATCATCCCAGACAAACCCAGCGTTGAGGTACCAAATCCCCGCGAGGCCTGCTGCGAGGGCCGCGAGCCAGGCGTCAACCCGCCAGTCAGCGGACTTAGGAACCTCGCTTCTCCAACCAGCGGCTTACCTGTCCCACAATGTCGTTGTCCGGCACCGTCGCCCAGTCAGCCAAGAAGCGAGCGTTGCCGCTCTCCGTCAATGGGTGGTTCACCAGCCTGGACAACACCCCGTAAGGAATCGTCGCTACATCAGACCCGGCGAGCGCAACCTGGCTCACGTGCAGGGGATGGCGAATTGAGGCCGAGAGGACCTCTGTGCCAAGCTCGGGGTAGTTCCCGAAGATGGTGACAATCTCCTCAATCAGCTGTACGCCGTCGGTGGCGATGTCGTCGAGCCGGCCCAGGAAGGGGCTGACGTAGGCTGCGCCCGCTTTCGCCGCCATGAGGGCCTGGGCAGCCTGGAAGATGAGGGTGACGTTCACGTCGATGCCATCGTCCGCAAGTGCTCGAGTCGCGG
>CAZKOI010000416.1:0-3043 GCA_964554315.1 uncultured Enterobacterales bacterium
CTGTTGAAGAGAAGCCATCTGCCTCGTTTTGCGGACTATGGGTGGACCGTACTTCTCCAAGACCATGTCTGCAAAGCTCTGTTTGCGCTCGTGTGTCGCACTCACCTTTTTGGCATGGGTGACCCTGGTGATGCTTTCAGCAATTTGCTTCATCTCAATCTGTATGATCTGGTTCTGAAGGTACGTCCTCTCCTGGCTGATGAGCGAGTCTAGGATCGAAACGGCCGGTGGCTCCCTGAAGCCCACCACCTTCTTCTTGAGCTGGCCCATGTTTCCCCCAGATTGGAGCGCAATGATAGCGCAGTTCAACGAGTCGCATCGTTCCTTTCGTCGGCTTGCACGACCCCGGTCATCATTTTGGGTTTACTTGCCTCGCGCACGCAGACGGCTGGGGTGGTGCCGAGCATGAGCCGGACAAAAAATGTCCTACCACAGGCGTTTTGTTGGGATATCTTCTGTATAGATGTTCAGGAGGCCCCATGGTGACCAACATGATTCGCATTCCAAAGCTCGCAGCTACCGCCGATGGCAAGTTCATCGTCACCCAGTGGGGGCACGCGGCATCGATTTTGTTCCGAGTCGGTGACGAGGTGATTGTTGCTCCGGAGGTGAATACGGGACTTCTTCTGATGACCCCAAGTGGATGGGGAAATCCGATGTTTGGTCGACGTGCACAGGGGCAGCTGGTGGCTGAGCCCTCGGGTAATCCCGCGAGCAGTTGCCGCTGGAGCGTTCGGGGAGCGGTCGTAGCGGTAGAGCGTGACCTCGAGCGCGGTGGTGTGAGCGGCGGGCGTTGGTATTGTGCAGTTCGAGTCGAGGCGCTTGACCTTACCGCCATCGCAGGTGCTCGCGAGGTGTTTTCCTCCGGGTGGCGTACTGCCAGCGAGGTGGACGAGCTCTGTCGTCGAGCGGCCGTAGCGCCAGAGCTCCACGGTGTCGCGGTTGCAGTCGCCTGTGGTGACAGCATTGAGCAGGCAGAAGCCATGCTGGAGAGCACGTCTCCGGGGCGGCTTCGGTTTACGTCGAGGCCTGATGCATCCGTCAATAGCAACACGGGCATCATTCTGCCCGGGCCGTGGCGAGACGAGCGTGACCGGGTTTCCGCAGCGCCTGTCGCTGCGCGGGAGGCCTATGGCCACAGCAGGATTGCTGCAGGGGGCGGGGGACACAGGGTGCAATTGTCGCTGTTCGGCGATATCGCCCTAGGTGATGAGTAGTTTAGGTCCTTTCTCACTAACGGGCGTCCTGCATCTCCCACCATTGCCGGGGGCCCCCGCATGTAACGAAGCTTTTGAGGTCGTTTTAGGCCGAGTATTGGCTGACGCGGAGGCCATGCGTGAAGGAGGTATCGAATCCGTAGTCATTGAAAATTTCGGCGATGCTCCGTTTTTTTCCTCCCGCGTTCCCCCGCATGTGGGTGCCATGATGGCGGTTATAGGCGCTCGAATCCGGCCGATGTTCGATCGAGTTGGGGTCAACGTCCTTCGTAATGATGGCCATACTGCGCTCGGTGTGGCTGCGGCGGTCGGAGCCAGTTTCATCCGGGTCAATGTCTTTACTGGTGCAGCGTGGACGGACCAAGGACTCATACAAGGGGAGGCGGCAGAACTTACCCGTTACAGGAGTCTCCTAAACCAGTCTGAGACCGCCATTATGGCGGATGTCCTGGTAAAGCACGCGGTCCCAGCTGGTACGACCTGTATTCAGACCCTCGCGAAGGAAGCAACTGGCCGTGGCGGAGCGGATGGCCTGATCGTGACGGGCGCGGGGACGGGTGAGCCAACAGACCTGAACGACGTTCGTCTCGTTAGACACACGGTTGGTGCCCGTCCTGTTTGGGTGGGGAGCGGTGTGACGCGAAAGAATATTGCGGAGGTCCGTGAGGTGGCGAACGGCGCTATCGTCGGCACTGCCCTTCACCGGGATGGAGACACTCAGGCTCCCATCGACGTAGAGCGGGTTCGCGCACTCGTTGGTGAGCTAAACAGCTAGGAGGGGCCGGTCCGGACGGACCCCCGCTAAGCGCGAGAGGTCCGTCCGAACAGGATGGTGTGGAAGGAAGCCCCAACGGGGTGGAAGTTGTCTTTGCCGATGGTGTGTAGCACCGGATGAGAAATGTGCTGGGGCCAGACCGGCCCCAGCGTGGGGTCAGCCTTAGGAGCACCCGCTCGTCGAGCCGCAGTTGAAGCACTTGTAGCAGGCGCCTGAACGGACCATGATGGAGCCACAGGCGGTGCACGGAGGTGCATCGGCTTGGGTTGTGAAGACAGCATCTTCTCGGCTCACACTGTCCTCGTCCATTGTGTCGACCGTGGGCACGGACGACACAGCATTGGATGCGGCTACGGTATCTGCCTCCGTCTTCTCACCGAACTTGAGGTCCATCCAGCGGAAGATGTAGTCCATGATCGACTTTGCAATCGGAATCTCAGGGTTCCCTGTGAAGCCGGATGGCTCGAAGCGCATGTGCATGAACTTGTTCGATAGAGCTTCCAGCGGCACGCCATACTGAAGAGCAAGGCTAACCGAGGTTGCGAATGCATCCATCAAGCCGGAGACCACAGAGCCTTCCTTGGCCATGACCAGGAAGATCTCACCGGGTGAGCCGTCTTCGTACTGGCCAACGGTGATGTAGCCTTCGTGCCCCGCGACGGAGAACTTGTGCGTGATCGCTGTTCGCTCGACGGGGAGCTTCCGACGTACAGGCTTGTACTCGACGCGCGTCTCGGTCGTGGCCTTGGTCTCTGTCTCGAGGCTGGTGTTGAGCGGCTGCGTGCGCTTGCACCCATCCCGATAGACCGCCACGGCCTTCAGTCCTTGTCGCCACGCCTCCATGTAGATGTCGGCGATGTCTTGCACTGTCGACTCGGACGGCATGTTCACTGTCTTAGAGATCGCGCCAGACAGGAACGGCTGGCAGGCGCCCATCATCTTGATGTGTCCCATGGGCTCGATTGTGCGTTGGCCATTCTTAGGCTTGAAGGCACAGTCGAAGACGGGGAGGTGCTCATCCTTGAGGAATGGTGCACCTTCGATCGTCTCG
>CAZKOI010000417.1:0-3038 GCA_964554315.1 uncultured Enterobacterales bacterium
CACCGACCGACGGACATCGAACAGGATGTCGACACCGCGGGTGAGGTTCAAGACGGCGCCAACCTGCCCGTCCACATTCACACCGTCCGAGCCCTCGATGCTCTTTAGGTTGCTCGAGCCGAACAAATCGTTGGATGCTGGACCGATACGGGTCTCTGCACGCTGACTCACGAACCATGCGTTGTGGAGAGCAACGGGCCCCAGCTGTACCATGAGATCAAGCTCATAATTCACGAGGTCACCGGGCTTGATGCGAGCCTGAAACTGGTGAAACTCAGTCTCAATCAGGTAGCCGACTGCGGCCGAGAAACGGTGCACATACTGGGCACCAAGAGTCAACGCGACGGGCCCCACCTGGCGCTTGGCCTTGAGGCCGAACCCTAGGTCAGGCGTGCCGGTTGAGAGAACGATGTTGTTGAACGTGTTCGGTCCGCCAATGAAGTTACCCGGCGAGTCGTCTCCAGCGGGTGCCTTGTAAAAGATTTCTGTGATCACCGAGGTCGTGGGTGCCGCAGACCGGTACAGCTCAAGGCGATACCCAAAGGACGGATCTCCCATCCCAAAAGAGCTGGTGTCGGTCTTGAGAACATCGTTGGTCAGCCGCGCATAGTGGAACGGGAGACGCCACCACAGTTCCGCGCGCCGGGCAATGCCGTAGCGCAGCGTGACGGCCTGGGTGGTGTAGAGCCACTTCGCATTCTCGAAGTCCACGGACTCACCGTCGGCGTCCCAGTAGCCGTCGGCGGTCTTGTGGTCATAGCTCAAGCCAGCTTCGAGCCAGCCCTTGCCGATGACGAGTGGTCGCTCAACCTCTCTCGATGACAGCGAGTCCCTCATGGTCTTCGCTTCAAATCCGCCGGCACTGGCAACGCTCGACAGCGGCAAGGCCAACATCAAAATAAGGGTGCGGAGCATGGACAGCCTCCGAGATAAGACGGGGTGGGTCTATCCCCCGCCAGAGCCCTTATGTCAAGGATTCCGTGCCACTTAGTCACGGGTCAGTGACGGTGTTGCGACGGACCTTGCGCGGTCCGGCTCGGGCAGCTAGACGCGGTCCGAATTCCAGGGGGGTTCGGTGCAGCTACAAACTTTCTTGATGCTCGGCCTCGGTGTGGCAACCTCAGGATGTGTGTTTCCAGTGGCTCACGAGGGCACGGAACCCGCTGTGGTCGGCCAAGACCTGCGCCTCACGATCCTGCACACCTCGGATGTTCACAGTCGACTGATTCCGTACCACTTTGAGCCGTCGTACACCGACTCGACCGTCCTGGGTCTTCCCAAGCGGAACCCGGGCACGGCGGACTACCACGACAACAATGAGTACATCTATGGTGGCATTGCCCGAATCGGGGCCATCCTCGACGATGAGCGCGCGCGAGCAAGCCGCGTTCTGCATCTCGACTCGGGTGACAGCTTCCAGGGTGCGTTGGTCTTCAACGAGTTCGCCGGTGAAGCGGAGATGCGGCTGATGACCGAGATCGGCTTGGATGCCGCCGTGGTGGCAAACCATGAGTTCGACAATGGCGCGCACAACCTCGCGCACCAATACGGCGCGTGGGGTGGCTTTGACCTCCTCGCCGCCAACTACGACTTCGAGGACAGCGACCTGCCCTGGGCGCCCGCGCTCGATGAGATGGTCCTCCCGAGTCGGCTCTATGACCTCGACGGTCTGCGTGTTGGCGTGATCGGCTTGGCGAACATCTCGTCACTGAACTCGATCTACGACGAGTCCAACTCAATGGGCATCAAGGTCATCGAGCCTGAGGATGCGCTCCGATCGGAGGCAGGCATCCTTCGGAGTCAGGGCGCAGACATCGTCGTTGCCCTCTCTCACATGGGGCTTCATGAGGACATCCACCACGCCGAGACCATCGAGGGAATCGACATCTTCATTGGTGGCCACCACCACATCGCCACCCGACCGCCCATTGTCGTGACCAATGAAGTCACCGGTCGGTCGGTTCCGGTCGTTCACTCGGGTGCCTTCTCGAAGTTTGTCGGGCGTGTGGACCTCGTCATCCGCGACGGTGTGATTCAGAGCTTCGACCACGTGCTGCGACCCGTCGCAAACTTCGCGGACAAGACCACCGGCCAGCTCCAGCTGGCGCGAAAGCCCGAGGTCATGGACATCCTGGAGGAGTACGAGGAGGCGCTCGCGACCGAGTACAACACCTCTCAGGTGATCGGGTATGCCGAGCAAACCCTCACTCGGTACAACAACGCAACGGGCGGCGACAGCATGCTCGGCAACTTCACGGCCGAGGCGATGCGCTTCTATCCGGGCGTCGAGACAGAGATCGCGCTCACGAATAAGCTCGGTATCCGGGCGGACCTCCCGCAGGGCGACATCACGGTTGATGCGCTCTTCAACTCCATGCCGTTCGATAACACCATCACGACCATGTTCCTCTCAGGCCGAGAGGTCCAAGAGCTCCTCGACTTCGTCTCGAACCGATCGACGGACCGCGGCTGCTCGAGCCAAGCGCAGGTCGCAGGCATCGAGTTCACGATGGTATGCGACCCCGCCAACCCGCACGCCGCAGACATTCGAATCAACGGAGTTCCGCTCGATCCGGACGGGACCTATGAGCTGGCCACCAACAACTACATTGCCCACGGCGGCTCTGGGTTTGAGGTCTTGGAGCGCAACACGACTCAGGTCGACACCGGTGTCTCCATTCGGGACGTGGTCATGAGCGCCATCATCAAGTACCACAACCTTCCACAGCCCGAGGCCGGGGTCTGTGTAGAAGACGGACGCATAGGGACGAGAAAATGACGCACTATCTCTTCCTCTGGCTCAGCCCCCTTGGCTGTACCACCGTAGACGACTCCGATCCCGTGGAGCCCAGCTTTATTGAAGTGGAGGGTGCCGTGCAGGGTGCCGACGACGGTTCGCTCGTGTTCAGCAATGAAGCGCGAAGCATCGCCGTCACGGCTACCACGCTCGATAGAGACGCTGAGCCCTACGTCTACAACGGCTGGGTAGAGGTCACCGCACGACCAGGCACCATTCACAGCGTCGAGGGTGCAACTCC
>CAZKOI010000418.1:0-3037 GCA_964554315.1 uncultured Enterobacterales bacterium
CCTGTCCGAAGTTGGACTTCTGTTTCGCTCGGTGAGCGCGATGCATATCTACCAAGCGGCACTCCGAGATCATGGAATCGCCTATGAGGTCACGAGAGACAAGAACTACTTCAGGCGAAGAGAGGTAATCGAGGCTACGGCCATGCTCCGTGCCGTCTTGGACCCATCGGACACGCTTGCGCTGGTGGGCTTTCTGCGCTCCAGCATGGTCAACCTGCCTGATGCGGCCTTGATACCGCTCTTCACAGGAGGGTTCCCCAAGCAATGGATGTCGCTTAAAGCGGACTCACTGCCGGCCGTCTTTTCATTGATTGACGAGGCGGCCGCCGTAACCTCGAGCCTCACGGCGGAGGTCAGTGGGCTGGAGGCGCTGAGTGGGTGGTCGTCACACCTCAAGGGCGTCGTCGAGCACGTTCAACAGCTCAGGGAGTCATTCATCAAAAGACGCCTCGATGCCTGGCTCGACGAGGTCCGATCCGTACTGCTTCCTGACCTCGTCGGGGCGGTGGCCTACCAGGGGACCTATCGCGTCGCAAATCTCGAGAGGTTGTTTAGGACGCTCATCGACAGAATGGGCCGATCACATGGGGACGCGCACGCGGTTCTCCATTCTCTTCGTCAGGCTGTTCGCGAGCAGAGAAATGAGGAAGAGGGACGTCCCAGCGGTGCTCGTGAGACCGTCTCAATGATGACCATTCACAAGTCGAAGGGGCTCGCTTTCACACACACCTACATTGTCGATATGCACCACACCTCGGGCGGCGCGGGCGACAAGCATCCCACCCGCTACGCTCCAGGGCTCGGGCTTGAGCTGATGGGCTTTAAGCCTCCCATGTATGACCTCATTGCCTCAAGAGAAAAGGCGGTTGAGCGTGCTGAGATGAGTCGTCTGCTCTATGTCGCGATGACTCGAGCTCGGGACCGGCTGGTCTGTACAGGGCTCTGGCCATCGGCGCTCAAGGGTCTGGGGCAGCCGAGGCATCATCTGGACCTCTTTGGCGAGCGTCGTCCCATGATGCCCCATCCGATCGAGTTGGTAAATGAGTTGCCCGACGGTGAGGCAGCATTGGACGCCGGCGGCATACGCTGGGTCTTTCCTGCGCGCCGGGACGTCATCACGGACGAGGCGGTTGAGACCATGCTTGAACGTCCGGTGCGTGGTGTCATCACCAGCGTGGAGTCCATCGAGGCGGCCGCGGAACGGGCCGCGAGACCATGGTCGATGGGCCCGTCCGCAGCATCTGGGGAACATCATGGGCCTCAAGTTCGCCACGAAGGCGCCGCTCTTTCTCGGATTGAGGCGACGCAAGTGGGCTCTGCGATTCACCTCCTGCTTGAGTGGGCCGCAGCGGGGCGTCCTGACTTCTCAGCCGAACGGGTGGACGTGGCACTCCGCCTGGTCACGGAGGGCCAAGATCTGAGCTCTGCTGGAAAGAGGCGTGCTCTTGAGCTCGCGGGTCGGCTTGATGGCGGAAAGCTCGCGGGGCTGCTCCAACAGGTTGAAGTGCTTGGGGTGGAGGTTCCGTTCATGATGCCACCAAGCGAGGGGGGGCCTGTGGCTGCGTGGACTGGATCGATAGACTTGCTCTATCGGTGTCCTCAAAACGGCGAGATCGTGGTCGCTGACTACAAGACCGACCGACTCGGCGGACGCTCACTTGACGAGGTCGCCGCGATGCATGCCCCCCAGGGGCACTTGTATGCGGAGGCCGTCTCGCGAGGCCTGGGGCTCGAACAACGCCCGCGCTTTGAGGTCTGGTTGGTAGAGGCCGATGATTGCGTGGTGGTCGAGTAGCTACTCGGCGACCACGCACCATGGGCTCAAGCTCGCCACGTCATCGATGCCGGTTTCGATGAGCGGCGAAGGCTCGCCGAACTGGTGGGTCTCGACCCAGTCCCAGCTCGCAGCGATGGCAGTCATGGGTACGGTGTGACCCAGATCGTGTTCGCAGCGGACCACAAAGTGCCCATCCTCGACAAGATGGCCCTCCAGCGTGTCGGTTGCCGCCGTGAAATTGACGAGCTCCAGGCCACCACCTGGCCATGCATCGGTTGCGCCCCCGGAGATCAGTAGCGCCGGTACCGCAGCCGTTGCAGTCTCGTAGACGGAAAGCGGTGCGTCAAAGGTCGGCATCTCGATGTCCGAGCCTCCAGAGAGCTCGATCATGGACGCCAGGGTGTTGCCTCTGTCCCGGAGGATAACGGTGGTGAACAGCGCTCCCCCGCTAACGCCCATGGCGTGAACCTGGCGAAGGTCGACACTGAGTTGGTCGGCTGCACAAGCCCTGAGATCGTCGAAGAGGACCACGTCCGGTCCCTCATACTCATCCACCGCCCACATGAAGAAGCGGAAGCCCATCCGCTCCATGATGCCCGATTGGGGCAAGATGAAGGCCACCCCCGCTTGGTTTGCGACCGCCTGAAGATTGATGGCGTCTGCCATGTACTCTGTGGGGACGGGCATGCTTCCTGGGTCAAGGAGACCGTGGAAGAAGAAAACCAGCGGCATGTCCTCGGTTGGCTCGTCAGGTAGAACAACGGTGACGACGCGTTCCTCGCCGCTCGATGAAAAGCGCGTTGTATGGCTCTGGGTCAGGTCTGGACATTCTCCGTCACTGGGTTCGACGACCGGTGCAGGTCCACCGGGGTCCGCGCTGCTGGAGGGAAGGTCGTCCTCCACATTGGAGGCTTTGTCTCCACAGCCAATGAGGCACATCGCCAAGGCAAAACGCATCGCTACTCCTTACGGTGTGCATCATTATGCGCTTCTGCAGCGTACTACGTCAAAGCACCGTCAATGGACCGCTGGAACAACTCGTTGAATTCGTCGACACCGAAGGGCAGCGGGTTCGATCCTGTACTCGGATCGAGTACTGCTGCGGGCGCAAAGGTTGGGACGTGATCATGAGTCACGCCCAATGCGGCCAAGGTGTGGGGAATCTTCAGCTCAGAGCGCAGTGCAAGGACCCAATCGAGGACGGACATGAATCCAGGGTCCGGTAGGTCGAGGTATCGGGCCAGACTTGTCATGCGGTCG
>CAZKOI010000419.1:0-3020 GCA_964554315.1 uncultured Enterobacterales bacterium
TTCTTGACCAAACATCTGCGCCTCCACTACCGCCACGGCGAGGCTCACTATCTCAAGTGGCTCACCGACGGTGACTGGGCTCAAAACAACATGGGGTGGCAATGGGCGGCCGGCTGCGGCGCCGATGCGCAGCCCTGGTTTCGGGTGTTCAACCCTATCTCTCAAGGTCAGAAGTTCGACGCCGACGGAGCCTACGTCCGGCGATGGGTACCGGAGCTTGCCGGACTGGACGATAAGTACCTCCACGCCCCATGGGAGGCCCCGCCGATGGCACTGCGGTGGGCGGGCATCACGCTCGGCGAGACCTACCCCAGTCCCATCGTTGACCACCCGACAGCGAGGGCGGACTTCCTTGCCGCCGCGAAGGCCTACATGACTCCCTCGTGAGGCTACTTCGACGGCGGGAATTTTCTGAGCTTGCGCTGAAGGCTCTGGCGGTGGATACCCAGCCACTTCGCCGCCTGGGTAATGTTTCCGTCGCACTGTCGTAGGACATACTCAAGGTACTCCCGCTCGTGACGGGCCAGGCTCTCGCGCTGCACCGGAACCGCAACATCTTGAGGATCGGCCTCGTCGGACCACAGCGCGTGCTCTAGCCGGTCGATGCTCACGGGCTTCGTGAGGTAGTTCGACGCCCCCAGGCGCATGGCCTGAACCGCTGAGGCCACCGACCCATAGCCAGTCAACACAATCACTCTCGTCGAGGGCTGCTTGAGCTTGATCTCGGGAATGAGCAGATGACCATCGTCCCCGCACAGCCGAAGATCGAGGACGACAAACATGAACGCGTGGGCACCTACCCGTTCGAGCGTCTGCCGCGCGTCGCCGGCCTCGTGGACCTCGTACCCCCGGTCCTCTAGCTCGAGCCGAATGGTCTCGCGGAAGGCTTCGACATCATCCACCAAGAGCACCGATGGTCGCCCCGTCTTCAACGCTCACTGCCTCCATCGAGAGCACCGCTGCGGAGAAAGAGCTTCACCAACGCACCGCCACCCTCGGCATCGCCCACCTCAAGACGACCGCCCAGTGCGACGCAGAGGTTAGTGGCATTATAGAGCCCAAGCCCGCTACCGCCCGGTTTTGTCGTCACGAAGGGCTCACCGAGGTGCGCCCGAAGCGACGCCGGCAGGCCCGGTCCAGAGTCACGCACCGCGAGCACAAGAAACTCTCCCTGCTCTTCCAAGCTGACGTGAACCGGGCCGTCATCGCCGACCGAGGCCATCGCCTGGTGCGCGTTGTCCAGCAGGTCCGCAAGGGTCTGGGCCAGCAGGAGCTTTGGAAGCTCCCACCGGCCAAGCTCACCCACAGTGTCGATCTCCACCGGCCGGTGCGCGGCCGACCAACGCGCGGCCAGATCGCCCATGAACATCCGCGGGGAGATGGCCTCAAATCGAAGGTTCTCCGAATCGAGGCGCTGGTCGATCATGGACTTGAGGGCGCGCTCACAGGCCTCTAGGCTCTGTCGAATGACCGTCAGATCGGGGTCGCCCGCGTCAAGCTTTTTCCCGATCCGATCGAGGCGCAGACCCATGGTGTTCAGGGGCGTCGCCAGCTCGTGGCAGAACCCAGCGGCCAGCAAGCCTGTCGCCCGCAGCTTGTCTTGTCTCGCTTGGACCATGCGAAGGGACTCTATGACGGCCTGTCTCGTGCGAAGCGCTGCCGCCAACCACGAGGTCAGCGACCAGATGACCACCGTCACAATCATGTGGGCCGCCCCCTGGAGCGCAGGATCGGTGAACGGCGCGACGAGGGCTGGCGGATGGTGCGAATACAGCGACACCAAGGCGATCAGCCCCATCAGTAGAAAACCGACAAAGTAGCTCCAAAACCCACGAAAGATCAGGGGGCAGAGGCTAGCGTGGACGAGAATGATGGGGGCCATCGGGTTGTGTACGCCGCCCGTAAGGAGCAGCAGAGAGCCCAGCGCGAACAAGTCGATCGCAACCTGCACCACCAGGGAGTGAGCCGATGTGTCGACGACGCCGTCTCGGATCATCTGCAGGCTGGCGTTCAACGCGGCAAGCGCCCCCACGACGACAAGATAGTGAGTCAAGTGCTCTCGCTCGAGCCAGCCCGTCCTGAGCGCGGGAACCAGGACACCAAGCTGCCCAGCGATGGCGACCCATCTCAACCGAATCAGCCACCGCGCGCGTACGCGACGTTGGTCAACACCGGAGGCCCAAGGGAGGGCCGCATCGGCCGACTGACTGACGCCGACGTCGGGGAGTGAAACATTGGGATTCAAGGGTTTTCCTTATTGAACGTGACCTATCCTAGTCGTAGCAGCTTCATGGCCGCTGTGTCACATTCGTGAACACGGTGCAGCGAATCGTTGCGCTCGACCCGCAGTCGTTGCTCACCGAAGTGCGGCGGGCTAGCTTCCGTGGACTAGGAGGGACTCCTTATGGGTGACCATCACGACGACATTCCAAGCTTCGAGCCCGACGAGCTGGGGTCCGGCAGCGTGGGCCTCTTCATCTTTGGCGTGGCCATCTTTGTTGCCTTCTCCATCGTAGCCGTTGACGCGTGGCTGGGACACGAGGTAGCGCTGGTCACGCAGAGCACGACGACCGCCGGGAACTGAACGGATGCTGGGGGCTGCCTTCACACTCACGCTGCTCTGGGCCAGCCCCATGGCCGATGGTGCGGTGACGGCGCCCGACGTCCTGACGAAGACGGGAGTCCGAGACCAGCGCGGAGAGCCGCTCCCTCTCCATCTCCCCATCACCGGGCCAGACGGCAGCCCGTCTCCGCTCAAGCAGTGGCTCATCGAGGACAAGCCCACCGTCCTCACCTTCAACTATGCGGGCTGCCCCATGCTCTGTGGACTGCAGCAAGACGGGCTCGCACGATCGTTGAAGGAGCTGAACCTCACCCCAGGAAAGGACTTCTCGCTCCTCACGGTCGGCATCGACCCCGGGGAGACGACGGAGCTTGCTGAGGGAGCTTCCTCCCGCCTCTCGGAGCTCGTGGGTGGCGACTGGCGATTCTTCACTGCACCCGAAGCGTCGATCCTTGCG
>CAZKOI010000420.1:0-3008 GCA_964554315.1 uncultured Enterobacterales bacterium
GGTCCGGGTCGGCATCATCGCAGTCGCCGCCAGGAAGCATTCCAGAGCCCGCAACGCCTTCCGTCTCGGCACCGACATAAGCGTCGGGCACATACCCGTCTCCATCGTCATCGAAATCGTCATCGCCAACGCAGTCGGCGTCAACGCCGTCGTAAGGCTCATCGACGGCTCCAGGGAAGGTCTCCGCGTCCGCGTCGTCACAATCGCCGAGCGAGAAGGAATAGCCATCCATGGCGTCGCAGGAGCCGATGAGCGTTGCGCCGAAACCCCAGCCATCACGGTCCGAATCGATGAAGACGCTGATCATCTCGCCTTCATCCACCACGGAATCGCAGTCATTGTCTCTGCCATCACAGACTTCGTCCGCCCCCGGGTAGTCGTCGGCCGAGAAGTCATTGCAGTCTGTGGAATCCGCAACATATCCGGAGGGTGCGTCGCAGCTGGACATCGGCCAGGCCGAATCTCCATAGCCGTCGACATCGTGGTCAAGGTACCAAGTGGTCGGGTCGATGGCATCGGTATCCGTCACACCATCGCAATTGTTGTCTACACGGTCACAGATCTCATCGGCTCCGGGATGAACAGATGCATCACCGTCGTCGCAGTCGCCGCCTACCCCAACCCGGTCGCCCCCTGAGCCGCAGTCTTCGGACAGCGTGGAGTCGTCGCCAAACCCATCGCCGTCTCTGTCCAGATAGCCGGCCACCAAGAGGCCCTCGTCCGTCTCGCCATCGCAGTCGTTGTCAACCGAGTCACACAGCTCCTCGGCACCCGGAAAGACCCCCGAGGCCGTGTCATCGCAGTCGCCAGACTCCGGGACGTAGCCAGTCGATGGCTCGCAAGCGATCAACGGCCAGTCCACGTTACCGAAGCCGTCGCCGTCGTAGTCAAGAAACCACGTCGACGCGTCGGTCGCGTCTTCGTCGATAGCGCCGTCGCAGTCGTTATCGACGCCATCGCAGACTTCCTCGGCCCCGGGAAAGGTCGTCGCGCTGTCGTCGTCACAGTCGCCATCACCGACCGTCACCCCGTCACCGTCCTCATCCGGATCGAGGACCTCCTGTTGGCCCGTGTCATCCGCGTCTGCGTCGGCATCGGCATCCGCAGCAGGACCTGTGTCGAGTGCCTCCGTGGCCCCCGTGTCTTCCCCTGATGTGCTGAGGGGTACGCAAACGCCCTCAATCTCCGCCGTTCCCTCGCCACACTCAACACCTGCAGCCTTGTCGAGGATGGACGAATCCGAGCAGCCAACCAGCGCCGCAAACAAACACACTGACTTCATGTACGACTCCATTGATGAGGAGATTAGCAGAACCCAAGTCTGGGTATGCCTTAAACTCGCCGGCGATCTCAGGCCTAGTGCTGGTTCTGCATTCCAAATGAGGCCAACAAATGTGCAATGATGGCCGTCGGAGGTACATGTGGATCCCAGCTCTGCCCTTTTCAACGCCCTTCTCACCATCATCGGCTATCCGTTCATTGAGCCCGGAAAGACTGTCGTCTTCTTGTTGTTCATGGCGTTCATCTGGATGGCGATTCGTGACTTTACGCAGAGCTCGAATGCCGTAAAGCGGAACTTCCCGCTCCTCGGCATGGCACGATTCATCATCTCGGCCGTGGGGCCCGAGCTTCGCCAGTACCTCTTCGCCAATGATCGTGAGGAGCGCCCCATTCCCCGCTACATCCGGGAGTGGATTTACAAGTCATCGGAGCGCCAAGAAGCAACGGTTCCATTCGGTACCCAGCTCGATCTTGACCAACCGGGAACCGTCCTGATGCGTCACTCAGCGATGCCCAACACCATCCACGACGACGACGAGCGCATTGTCGTCGGAGAGAACCGTCCGCAGCCCTACAATGTGTCGCTCTTCAACGTGAGCGCCATGAGCTTCGGCTCCCTCTCCAAGAACGCCGTGCTCGCATTGTCGAGTGGAGCGAAGCTCGCCGGCTGCTACCACAACACGGGTGAAGGAGGCATCTCGCCCTATCACCTGGAGGGGGGTGCGGACCTCACATGGCAGCTGGGCACGGCGAAATTCGGCGCTCGAAACCGGGACGGGACCTTCAATGAAGAAATGTTCAAGCTCAAGGCAGCGCACGACAACGTGAAGATGATCGAGGTGAAGCTTTCGCAGGGGGCCAAGCCCGGCAAAGGTGGAATCCTTCCCCGCGAGAAGATCACGAAGGAAATTGCCGAGATTCGTCTGGTCGAGATGGGGCAAGACGTCATCTCTCCGGCCCGCCACCAAGAGTGGGACAATGCCGAGGGCATGTGTGAGTTCTTGGGCAAGCTGAAGGAGCTCACCGGCAAGCCCGTCGGCGTGAAATTTTGTCTCGGACACCCGAAGTTTCTCGATGAGCTCTGCCAGGCCATCAAGAGCGTCGGTATCGGTCCTGACTTTGTCTCGGTGGACGGGGCGGAGGGTGGGACCGGTGCTGCGCCCCTCGCGCATTCCAACCTCCTCGGGTACCCCATGCTTGATGCCGTCATGCTCACGGAGAACAAGCTGATGGAGTATGGCCTTCGCGACGACATACGCATCTGTGCTTCAGGCAAGATCTGGACGGGCGGCGCGCTGGCGATCGCGCTGGCTTCGGGCGCAGACTACGCCGCGAGCGCGAGAGGTTTCATGCTGTCGATCGGCTGTATTCAAGCCTTGCACTGCAACACCAACTTCTGTCCGACCGGCGTTGCCACCCAATCGAAGTGGCTCCAGCGAGGTCTCGTACCCAAGGTAAACGGGCCCCGCGTGGCGAACTATCACCACGCCGTGATGCACGAATTCCACGCCATCCTCGGCTCGTGTGGCCACTCAAAGGCGTCCGACCTAAGCCGAAATGACCTCATGAAGGTCATCGACTGGCACGACATCAAATCGATGGATGAGCTCGTCCCCTACCCCGCTTCCGCGGCGAAACCTCGCGCCTGAGCCTGCTCCCTACTCGGTCTTGGTCGCCGTGACGTCGAACTTGACCTCGACCTTTGGCTTCAGCGTCGAAATCGCGAT
>CAZKOI010000421.1:0-3007 GCA_964554315.1 uncultured Enterobacterales bacterium
GCAGATTCCTGCAGGCAAGGCCAACCCCTCTCCCCCCATTGGTCCCGCGCTGGGTGCCGCTGGGGTGAACATTCCGATGTTCTGCAAGGAGTTCAACGCCCGGACCCAAAAGGAAGCAGGCGAGGGGTTGATTATCCCGACCATCATCTCTGTGTACGCCGATCGCACGTTCTCGTTCGAGCTTCGTACGCCTCCCGCGGCGGTGCTCCTCAAGAAGGCTGCAAAGATCGACAAGGGATCCGGTGAGCCCAACAAGAACAAGGTTGCAACCCTGAAGTGGGCCCAGATCGAAGAGATTGCAAAGATGAAGATGCCGGACCTCAACACCAAAGACGTTGAGGCGGCCAAGCTCATCATCGCGGGCACGGCACGCTCGATGGCATCAACGTTCGCTAACTTTTCTCAACAATCCTTTCGCCCGATTGGGGGAGGCCGCAAGAGCGGTTGTCCGACCCCGGCGGGATGGGGAGTCCGAGGGGGCTCTCAAGGAGTACAACAATGGCAAACAAGAAGAGCAAGCGCTTCTTCGCTATTCGGGAGGGCCTGAACAGTCAGGACCGCCTGGACGTCGAAGCAGCGGTTGAAATGGTAAAGGCGAAGGCCACGGCAAAGTTTGACGAGGGTGTCGACGTTGCGGTGCGCCTGGGTGTCGACCCGAAGCATGCGGATCAAATGGTTCGTGGTGCGGTCGCCCTCCCGCACGGAACGGGCAAGGATGTTCGCGTCGTCGTGTTCGCTCAAGGTGATGCGGCCAAGGCTGCCGAGGAAGCCGGCGCGGACGAGGTCGGCGGCGACGAGCTCGTCGCCAAGATCCAGGGCGGATGGTTCGAGTTCGACAAGGCGGTCGCGACCACCGACATGATGGGCAAGGTCGGCCGTATCGGTCGAGTTCTGGGGCCTCGCGGCCTGATGCCGAACCCAAAGGTCGGAACCGTTGTGCCTCCAGCGAAGGTGGCCGAGGCTGTCAGCCAGCTCAAGAGCGGAAAGATCGACTTCCGAGTCGAGAAGGCCGGTATTGTCCACGCTCAGATCGGGCGCGCATCGATGGAGACGGCGCAGCTCGCCGACAACTTCTCGGCGGTCGTCGCTATGCTGCAGCGCCTCAAGCCTGCATCTGCAAAGGGTGTCTACGTAAGGGGCATCACTCTTTCATCCACCATGGGGCCCGGGGTTCGGGTCGACACGCAGGACGCTCTGCGTCGTGCAGAAGCACTGTAGGAGGTCGACATGAGTCGTGCAGAAAAAGCTAAGTTAGTCGACGAACTCACCGGTCGGCTTGAGGGTGCGCCTTTCGTTGCCCTCGCTGATTACCGTGGCATCTCGGTAGAGGATGTGAACGCGCTTCGGAACAAGTTCCGCGACGCTGGCATTCACTACGAGGTCATCAAGAACAAGCTCGCCAAGCGTGCCATCGCTGGGTCCGACATGGAGGGGATGAATGACCTCCTTGTGGGCATGACAGCGTGGATTATCTCTGGCGAGGATCCGATTGCCGCAGCCAAGTTGCTCAAGGCGGAAACCAAGGACCTCATCAAGAAGGAAGTCTTCACCGTCAAGGGTGGCTTCTTTGATGGTGAGGTGCTTGACGGCAAGGGCGTCAGCAATGTCGCCGAACTCCCGAGTAAGGACGAGCTCTTCGCGATGCTTCTCGGGCTCCTTCAGAAGGCTCCGCAGCAAGTGCTCGGTGTCATCGGGGCGCCTGGTCGTGACTTGGTCACTCTGCTCAAGAACTACGAGTCCAAGCTCGCCGAGAACGGCGAGTAATCCCCTTTCACTTTCAGCCCTGGTGTTCAGGGCCAACCACGAATTCAATACAGAATTTATCTGGAGTCAATCATGGCGATTTCACAAGCCGACGTAGTGGACTACATCAAGAACCTTAAGCTCTCTGAGGTCAAGGGCCTCATCGAGATCCTCGAGGAGGAGCTCGGTGTCGAGGCATCTGCCCCGATGATGGCAATGGCTGCTCCCGCTGCCGGTGGCGGTGCCGCTGCTGAGGAAGTCGAGGAAAAGACGGAGTTCGACGTCATCCTCAAGGCTGCTGGCGACAAGAAGATTGCCGTCATCAAGGCTGTTCGTGCCGCGACTGGTCTGGGTCTCAAGGAGGCCAAGGATCTCGTCGAGGGTGCGCCCAGCGAGGTCAAGACTGCTCTTCCCAAGGAAGAGGCCGAGGCTCTCAAGAAGGAGCTCGAGGAAGCAGGCGCACAAGCCGAGATCAAGTAGTCACTTGGTCATCGCAGCCGGGCCACTCAATTGGGTGGCCCGGCCAGCGCTGTTTTCTGGTTCGCGAGCCGTTGACCGCGAGCACCCGTGAGGTGGCTACCTCACAAACCTTCTTGAAGAGATTTCACCCTTGGTGTTCTCACAAAGCCAGTTGGCAAAGCACTAAACGGTAAGAGGGGACCTGCCCACGTGGCGGGTGCCCTCTTGGTGCTGCCGACACCCACTCTACAGATCTGATCAGACAGTCATCTGAGTGCGTCCTCTCCTCTGGGTGAGGAAATGCATTCCAGGAGTCCAGCATGTCCAACTTGCTTGCCAACAACTTCCGTTTTCGCCGGAACTTCAGCAAGACCGAGGCCTCAATCCACGCGCAAAACCTGATTGGTATTCAGCGCGAGAGCTATGAGAAGTTCCTGCAACTCGGCGTCGCCCCTGAGGAGCGAGCCGACTTCGGTCTTCAAGGTGTGTTCAAGAGCGTGTTCCCGATTCAAGACTTCGGCAACCGCGCCTCACTGCAGTTCGTCTCCTACACGCTGGACGAGCCAAAGTACGACGTTGAGGAGTGTCGCGAGCGGGGCATGACCTACTCTGCGCCGCTAAAGGTCACCGTTCGCTTGGTTGTCTGGGATGTAGACACAGAGACCGACGTGCGCAGTGTCTCCAACATTAAGGAGCAAGAGGTCTACTTTGGCGAGATCCCGCTCATGACCGGTACCGGAACGTTTACGGTGAATGGTACCGAGCGCGTGGTTGTAAGCCAGCTTCACCGGTCCCCCGGAATCTT
>CAZKOI010000422.1:0-2997 GCA_964554315.1 uncultured Enterobacterales bacterium
CAGAGGCTGGGCTCGCTGCTCTGCGCGAGCGACACCAAGCCCTAGCGACCGATCTCGGCGTCGATCTAGAGGCGGAAATTGCGGACGATCTCAGCGCTCTGGAGGATCTGGTTCGGGGCGCGAGCTTGATCCGCGAGGTGACCCCTCGACTCCATGCTCGCCTCATGGCCATGGGCGAGCAGATGAGCACGAGGCTCGGCGCCGCTTTTCTTCGAAAGTCCGGGATGACGGTCTCGTGGGTCGACGCCCGAGACCACCTCGTATCCATCGAGTCCCCAGGCTCGGCGCCGTCACGCGCGATGCTGAACGTGGAGTGCGACTACGAGCCCGATCCGGCGTTGCAGGCGAGCTTCACGGCCCTCGAGGGCGTCATCATCACTCAAGGCTTCATCGCACGCAACCAAAGCGGCGAGACGGTTCTCCTCGGTCGAGGGGGCTCCGACACCTCCGCGGCCTACTTTGCCGCGAAGCTTGAGGCCAGCTCCTGCGAGATCTGGACCGACGTACCGGGCATGTTCACCGCCGACCCTCGCCAGGTTCCTGGGGCTCGGGTACTGAGATCTCTCGACTACGCCGAGGCCCAAGAGATCGCTACGACTGGCGCGAAGGTCCTCCACCCTCGAGCGCTGCTTCCGTGTCGTCAGGCCCAGATACCGATCGAAATTCGATGTACGCCCAAGCCTGAACTCGAGGGAACGCGCATCAGCGCGCAAGGCGCGGGGGACGGGGCAAGCGTGAAGGCGATCTCGACCCGCCGGAAGATCGTGCTGGTGAGCATGGAAACAGTGGGGATGTGGCAGACCGTCGGCTTCTTGGCTGACGCGTTCGCCGTGTTCAAGTCCGTCGGGCTGAGCATCGACCTTGTGAGCACCTCGGAGACCAACGTGACCGTGTCTCTGGACCCAAGCGCAAATGACGTCGACGCCGCCACCTTGAGCGCGCTCCTCGACGGGCTCGCCCCCCTCTGCGAGGCCCGAGTCATCAGCGACTGCGCCTCGGTGAGCCTGGTCGGTCGACGGATTCGCTCCATGCTGCATCAGCTGGGCAGCGTGCTTGGCCTATTTGAGGAGCAGCGCATTCACCTGCTCAGTCAGGCTGCGAGCGACCTAAACCTTACGTTTGTGGTGGACGAAGACCAGGCCGACCGGCTCGTGGCGAAGCTCCACGCGAGGCTCTTCTCAAGTCGAACCGAAGACGCGCTGTTTGGCCCAACCTGGGAAGCGCTCTTTGACCCCAACGACGGACCTCGCGCGGGGTTGCTCGAGTGGTGGCATCAGCGGCGCGAGACCATGCTCCGTCTCGCCGAAGCTCAGAGTCCGCTCTTCGTCATCAACCGAGACGAGGTGGTTCGTGCCGGCGAACGTCTTCTCTCGATGGACGCTCTCGATCGCCGCTTCTACGCCATCAAGGCAAACGCCAACGCAGAGGTCCTGCAGTCGCTCTACGCCCTCGGCTTTGGCTTCGAGTGTGTCTCTCCGGGAGAGCTCGACCACGTCCGGGCAATGTTCCCCGAGCTGACCGACAGTCGCCTGTTGTACACCCCCAATTTTGCCCCAAGAGAAGACTACATACACGGACTCAATGCGGGAGCCATGGTGACCATCGACAACGCTCACCCGCTCGTTCACTGGCCCGAGATCTTCAGAGATCGGTCGATCCTGCTGCGGATCGATCCCGGGCGCGGGCGCGGGCACCACGCCCATGTTCGCACGGCAGGCCGCCAGTCGAAGTTCGGTATCGCACCCGACGAGCTCCACGAGGTCTTGGAGGCCGCGCACAGAGCAGGGGCCAAGATCATGGCGCTGCACGCCCACGCAGGCTCAGGCATCCTGGGTGCAGACGCTTGGCGAGATACGGCAGACTTCTTGGTGGGGATCGCGGAGCAGATTGGCACCGTTCAGGCCCTCGACCTTGGAGGAGGCCTTGGGATTGCCGAGAAGCCCGAGCAACGTCCGCTTGATCTCGCCGCAGTGAACGCCTCGCTCGTCGACTTCAAGGCGCGCCATCCAGGCTACGAGCTCTGGATGGAGCCGGGCCGCTTCTTGGTGGCTCATGCCGGCGCGCTGCTGGCGCGAGTGACCCAGGTGAAGACGAAGGGCGATGTGACCTACGTCGGGGTGGATGCCGGCATGAACTCGTTGATTCGTCCTGCACTCTACGGGGCGCACCATCCCATCATCAACCTCACCCGCCTCGACGAGCCGCGAGTCATCCGGGCGCATGTGGTCGGCCCAATCTGCGAGACCGGAGACGTGCTCGGACACGCACGCCACCTCACCGCCTGCCGAGAGGGCGACGTGCTCCTCATCGGCAACACCGGGGCCTATGGACGGGTCATGTCGAGCCACTACAACCTCAGGGATCCGGCGGCCGAGGTTACTCTTCCCGACTGACGGGCGACCGAGCCCCAGCTGGCCTCAGCACGCGGTAGGTCGCTCGGAGGGCAAACCACGCGATGAGGCCCAGCAGCGGCAGGCCAACGGGCAACGGAAGCGCCCAGGCCAGCGCCACCCCGAAGGCCAAGAAGAACAGGGGAATCCACAACGGCATCTCCGCGCGATAGCGCGCAGGAACGCGGGCTTCGTCTGTCACTAACAGGATGCGGCCCGCTCCTATGTCCCGCACACGCCAGCCGTATCGACGCTCTGCTCGCACCAACGTGCCGAGGACGATGTTCTGCAGCACGGGCAGCCCCACCGAGTGGCGCCCTCGACCCGTGATAAAGATGACGCCGCCGCCGTCGGGTTCCCAGGTTTCAGAGACGACTTGGCCTAGGAGACGCTTGGTGAGCGCCGCGTTTAGGTCGTGCAGATCGATGGTGAGCAGGCCGTGCTCGGCGTGAATGTGCGTCTCCACAGACCAGGGCCGCTCTGAAGCCCAGGGGAGTCCCCGTGCCTCTGACTCGACAAGGCGCAACAACGCTCGACAACGATGGACATCTTGTGACACGAGACCCATTATGCCCCGCATGAGCCGGCGTCGGCCTTAAGTCCGTGC
>CAZKOI010000423.1:0-2982 GCA_964554315.1 uncultured Enterobacterales bacterium
AGAGGAAGCGCCCAGTTCGGATGTACTCTTCAGCCACCTCCAGACTCGGCTTTTCGCGAAAACGAGAGACATTCATGAACATTCGTCCGCCCCAAGCCCCCGTCTCCGGCCCGACCTCGAGGTATCCGAAGCCCGTCTCTGGACGGGTGGGGGTCACCCCAATGGTGACCAACCTGTTGGTTGCTTTCGCCGCCTCGGCCGCCCCGGAAACGACTGTCTGAAACTCTTCCACATCGGCCACATCATGGTCTGAAGGCAGCACAACCATGACTGCCTCCGTCGCCCGACGGCCTATCTCCGCTGCCCCCAGCGCGATGCAAGGCGCTGTGTTCCGACCCCAAGGTTCTACAATAAAGTTCGAATCCGGAATGTCGGGCAACTCCGCTCTGACCGCCTCCTCCATCTCACGACCCGTGGCAACCAAGATCCGGTCCAGTGGAATCAACGGCTGGAGCCGCTCGACAGTCCTAGCAAGGGTTGACGAACCGCCTGCTAGAGAGACCACCTGCTTGGGCCGAACACGCCTCGATAGGGGCCAGAAACGCGAGCCTCTGCCCCCCGCGATTATCAGTGCGTAGAGCTTGTCCATCAGAACATTTCACCCCGAAGGTTCTGTAGCGCAGCATAGGCTACAACAGCCACTGCGTTCGATAAATTCAGGCTTCGAATCGGGCCCGACATGGGTATTGTCCAGCCTCCTCGCTCTGCAAGCGTTCGTTCATCGAGGCCGCTGGACTCGGGCCCAAAGAGAAGGATGTCACCCTCGTGCCAGTCTATCTTGGCGTAGCTCACATTCGACTTTGTCGTAAATGGCCACACCCTGCGTTCACCTACCCATTGCCAAAAAGCAGCTTCGGACTCGTGCTCAACGACGTCGACGTGCTTCCAGTAATCCAGGCCCGCCCTCCGCACCGCCTTGTCATCGGTCTGGAAGCCGAGGGGATGAACGAGGTGAAGCCTCGCGCCAATTCCGAGACACAGCCTCCCGATATTCCCGGCGTTGGGGCCAATCTCGGGATTCATTAGCGCAATATGAAAGACGGGAGCCGTGCTCAAGCCTCCGCACCTTCATGTTTCCCAATGACCACTCGGGCCGGCTTGAGCAGCCGTGAACCCACTCTGTAGCCCGCACTGAATACCTCGATGACCACGCCGTCCTGCGCTTCGTCAGCGACGGGCACCACGCTTAAGGCCTCGTGAAGGTTTGGGTCGAACGGGCTCCCCTCCGGATGAAGCATTTCTAGACCTAGCTCTTCGAGCGCAGACATGAACTGAGACACCACCATCTTGAGACCGTCTTTCGCATCACCGTCGTCAATCGCGTCCAAGGAGCGCTTCAGGTTGTCGAGCGGCTCAAACATCTTCGCTACCGACTCACCCCGTTGCATCGTACGCTGAAACTCGGCCTGCCTCGCGAGACGCTCTTTTGTGGCCTCAACGTCTTCTTGAAGTTGCTTGTACGCTGCACTGACTGCTCGAAGCCGGGCTTGAAGTTCGCTAACTTGGCCGCGGGCTTCAGTTAGCTCGGGATTGAGATCGATGACCTCGACGCCATCCACACTCTCACCAGCGCTAGCGACATCGACATCGGCTGAGTCTATCTCGTCTGACATTCTTACTCCTGACCAGGCTGCCATGAGCTAACCAATGCACAATGGACTCGCATCCCGTTTCGCGCAAGCCGCCGAACCAACGCAGCCGATTCCATCACGGCAGACGTAGCGGGTCAGAACCATCAGCTGAAATGAGCACTGAGCTGCTTGAGAGCCTCAAACGCCGGCCACCCGGGCCCAAAATCTGTGCAAGCAGCTGTCTTCTCCAGCTCGCGAAGACAAGCCGGACGGCGACCAGGCCAAGTGGCGCGAACAAGCCCACACTCCAAGAAGCGGTCAGCAGTCCGTGAAAGCCCACTGCGGCCATGCCGCCTCCCATGAGCATGAGCACATTTCGGGCCCAGATCTGCGCCACAACCCACCGTGCGCCCTTCGCCAGGTGGGCGTCGTATCGAAACGATGCCTTGGCTGTTGCCTTCACGAGGCGCTTGCCCTCTGCACGCGGTCCCACCGCCAGACAGCACAGCCCTCGAAGAAAGCCGGCGGCAGCCTCGCCTTGGGGCCACTCCCTTATGCGCTCAAGCGTCTCCCGGGCCGCGTTAAACTCTCCACGCCGCATCAAGTTAACGGCACGGTGATAGACGATGGCTGGGTCGCCAGGAAAGTACTGGCACCCCATCACTGTTGCAGCCTCCGCCGCGTCATCCATGCCCAACTGGTCCGCGACGACAGCGGCACCGAGGTAGGCGACGCGCCGGTAATGGTGTTCCACATAGCCCTGCTCAAAGGCCCGCAGCGCCTCCTCAAAACGCCCGCGCCCCAAGAGCCGCATGCCGCTCTCAACAACGTCCGGCGCCGACTGCGGCGGGAATCCTGGCGAATCGTCAGCGCGGTCCATGTCGAGGTGCTGGCAATCCTCCACCACCGAGCCGCTTCCGGTCAAGATGAGGCCACAGTCGTGGGTGTGAAAGAACGCTATCAGCGACTCGACCGAAGTTCTTTGGGCCGACCGCACGCCATCAAGGACCTTAATGAGGTCGAAGAACGCCTCTCGATTTGGCGATGAAGCGAATGCATCAAAGCGGAATACATAAAGCAGAAAGTGGCCGTCAATCAGCGCGTCTTCCACCACTCGGCCATTCTCCGGCGGCGGCTGAATGAAGTACACCGTGTAGGCCTCAGCGCGCTCTAAGCAGGAGAAATTGAATCGGTCGGGATCCGGACTAATGGCTGACAAGCACCGCCTGAGAAACGCTGCAACCTCAGCCGCCAACATGGTGGGATGTTCGGACTCCTGGTCGACCTGCGCTACCTCGGGCCAGCCATAGTGTGCAAAAAATGACCGCCGAAGCTGATCTATTCTACTCAAGCAGTGCTGCTTTTCAGCCCGAATGACGTCTTGGTCATCGTACCGAAGCTCGGCGTTGGC
>CAZKOI010000424.1:0-2980 GCA_964554315.1 uncultured Enterobacterales bacterium
AGCGATTGGCGCTATACTCAAGCCATGCGGTTTTTGTTGGTTCTTTTCTCCTCCTTCGTCATCGGCTGCATCACGGATGATGGCGAGATTGAAGAGGCCTGTGACGAGATTGAGGACCCGTGCGTGTGGGAAAGTGACGACGCGCAGGATGACACCGGCACTTAGGGCAGCGCCAAGGTCAGAATCTTGCAGTCCAAGCTTGTGGTCCACTGCCAGTTGCCCGACCCTTCCGGCTGCTCAACGGCCGTCTCTTTGAGTGCGAGCACCTCGAAGCTAACCTTATGCCATTGCCCCAGCCTCTCCTCCGGAATGGCGAACTCTGCTCCATTTCGACATTGAAGGACCCCCTCTGAATAGGCCACTCTGAAGCGGCTGGGAGACAAGAAATCCGCCTCACGGTCCTTAAACCGAATGAGGAATGCTTCGTAGATCCCGCCCACGCGAGTGGCGTCCGCCGACGTAAAGATCTCCTGTCCCTCAGGCGCCTTGCGGTGCGCGTCCGGATCGGCGCCCGAGTGGGCGGCGAAACTCGTAAATAGGACAGCGAGGGCGATCATGCGAGAACGTAACACTCTCAAGGACAAACGTTTATCTCTGCATTTGGACCCGCCCAAGCGTCACCAAAAATTGCCATCCGTGCATCAGTCGCTAGGTCAATCTTCACGTCCTGACTGCAGGCTCGTGTAAGCCAAGGGCGAATCTCTTCGGCCTGCGCCGAAATGACGACAAATGTAGGACCTGTAACCACGGCGCCAGGAGGCTCGTCGAGCGCCATCATCGTGGACTCCGCGCCCGAGACAATGACCGCTACCCTCCCTGTGCCTCCAGGACTCTCGCCGAGGGTATCGCGCAGGTGGCTATCCAAGACGAGAGCCGACGGCTCGATGGCCAGCGATCCGTCCAGCCACAAGCCGGCCACGGGTGGAGCCATACCGCCGCCTCGCAACACGTTGCCCGTAATTGTCGTGAGCGACAGGGAGCCAGGCTGCATCGCCAAATCGGGGGGGGTGGTCGACGGCGACAGCGCACTGATGAGGCCTGCGATCAGCGCGACCCCCCATGCGGCACCCGCTGACCAACACAGGATTGCAGGCACCGTCAAAAACCGGAGGTGATGGTCTCTGAGGTATCCGATGCTGCCCCCTGCCATGAGCAACAGAGCCAAGGCGCCAAGGCATCGAAGCGCAAGCCCTCGCGTCCTGTGATGAAACAGGCCGATGAACGGTCCCGCTAAGACCGCGATAGCAACGCCGATTCCCTGTTCGATGTAGGCCAGAATGGCATCGACCGGAGAGGAAGCGGTGGCCGTTAAGCCTGGAGCCTGCCAAGCGCTGACTTGATGGAGAATCATCAGGAGGGCAAGTGCTACGGGGAGCAATGAACGACGAGTGAGGCGCTCGGGCGTGGTTAAGATTGGAGCCAGGCAGAGGGCCAGAGGGTGATTTGCGACGGCAACGGCAAATATCGGCCAGGCCCATGGACCTCTCACTGCGAGAGCACAGGCAATCCAGGTGGACGAAAGATATCCCTCCGCCCCAGACCGAGCGGTGTCCATGAGTCCGGGATCAAGGGCGACGATGATACCTACGCCAATCGAGCCCGCGGTCGAGGCGTTGTAGCGGAGTTTGCTCGCGTAGACGGCCAGCGGCGCGGTGATCCCGTGCGCAACCATAATCAATGTCTGTGCATCCCAGAGGCTCGGAAGAAAGGACGCTAGCCAGTATGGGAGCACCATCGTGAAGCCATACCCCGGTGCATGGGCTCTTCCGTCCATCCTGACTGCGGCCAGGAAGGGGCCGACCCCGTCCTGCAATACCTGAACCGCGCCGAGCTGTTCTAGACGCAGTCCAACAGCCAATGCCGCGACGCCGAGGAGGCCGACGTTCCACCCCCAACCGGTACCCATTCCACTGCCAAGCATGGCTTTAGTTACCACGATTCGTCGGTCAGTTTGTGTCCGGACTTCAGGTGTCGAAGGCAATTACGATCAGAGCATGGCTACCCCGGTCGAGCTCCCGCCTGATTACCCGCTCATTCATGCACGAGAGACACTTCTTCGAGGCCTGTCGATCGAGGGTCATCTACTGTCAGCTGGTGAGAGGGGCATCGCCGAGATTTGGCTCAATCTGCCGCCGGACTGTGCTCACGCCCATGCACGATTACTATCCCGGCGCCGTCAGCCGGTGCGCGTTGAGGGCTTCGCCCCACCTGGCGTTGACAACATCGACGGCGTTCTTGGCGACCTGAGAAATCATGGCCTCATCGACCTGGATGACGACCTCAGCATCGCCCGTCGAGTCGATGTAATGACAGTTGCCGAGCTCGCTGCTGCGTGCAGAGAGCTCGGATTCAGCACAAGGGGTAAGAGAGCTGACCTCATTGAGCGGGTCCGTTGCCAAGCTTTTTCGACCGTCCCGCGTGCCATTGAGGTTCGACACAGAGGCCTCTTTACCCGGCTGTTTCGGGCGGGCCTTCAAGATCATTCCGGGGATCTAACCAAGGTGGTCTTATCGGAGCTGGGGCATCGTCAATCGGCAGAGTACGCGCTCACAGGTGGCTCGGGTCGCTGGACGAGCCGCGGAGCGATGTTGGGCTATGAGGAGGCCCTCGCGAGCCGTCAAATCATGGCAGGTGCCGATGTTAGCGTTGAGCAGGTCGATTTAGCGGTTCGGGCTGCGGTCGAGTCTCTCGCAACCAGCCCCGTCGTTGGAGGCCTTCAGTGGCGGTTTTCCGCGGCCAGGCAGTCTCTCTTTGGAGTGCTCTCTTTGCTTCGTCGAGCCGAGCGCGACGACCAATTCTCTCCCGACGGTTTGGCCGACCGGTACCGGAAAATTCTGGACTCAGGGGTGCCGGATCGGGTGGGTCCGGCCCACAGGTTCGCTCTCCTTCTCGATAGAGCTGAAAGGGGCCACGAGGCTCTTAAAGTCTGCGAGCGATATGCCGACGGAGACGCGGAGAGTCTGGCGCTTCAACGCACTGC
>CAZKOI010000425.1:0-2969 GCA_964554315.1 uncultured Enterobacterales bacterium
CCACGAGGCCAGAATGAAGGCGCTTGAGCAACGACTCGATGAAATAGAGGCCAAGCTGACGGCGGCGGAGGACCGACACTAAGATTTTTTTTCGGAGTGGGGTGAAAGAAGTGGTGAGGAGCTTCGTTGAAGTGGTGAATTTTCACGGAGGTCTCCATGCCACATTCCCATTCCTGTTTTCGTTTCATCCTTCCTGCCCTCGCGCTCTCGGGATGCTTTGCTCATCTCCCGGACATGGGTGGACACGGGATTCAATCCCACCCTGAACCTGAGAAGAAGGTCAGCGAAGAGGGAGTGGTGAGCATCGAACGAGCCCACGATGGCCCCACCTCCGAGTTGGCAGCCTCCCCGCCAGCGATGGAGGCTCCAGTTGTGACGTCAGTAGCCAGGCAGCGATCATTCAGGTTGGCAGTCGAGTCACCACCGCCACCCCTCGCAGACGCTGAATATCGGTTGGTTTCTCCGTCCTTGGACTCGCGCTCTCAAGGCGAGGAGTACACCGATCACGGCATCAACCCATTCACGTTGGTTGAGGACGACGCCCTCTCGACCTTCTCAATAGATGTGGACACGGCCAGCTACACAATGTCGAGGAGGAGGTTGCAGGAGGGGCGGTTACCTGAATGGGAGGGCGTGCGCGCTGAGGAGTTCATCAACTATTTCGACTACCAGTACAAGCAGCCCGACAGTAGCCCCTTTGCTGTTCATATGGAGGCAATGCCAGAACCATTTAAGCAAGGGCGTCACATCCTCAGAGTTGGTCTTCAAGCGAGGGCATACCAGCCTGAGAACCGACCGCCGCTCCACCTGACATTCTTGGTCGATGTCTCCGGGTCAATGGCTGCAAGAGACAAACTTGGCTTGGCGAAAACTTCCATGCATACCCTAGTCGATAATCTCGGCCCCAGAGATACGGTAGCGCTCGCCACCTATGCCGGACGCGTCGCTAGAGTGCTCGAACCGACGGAGGGATCGGAGCGAGCAGTGATTCATCGAGCGATCGATGCACTTCGTTCTGGGGGATCGACCGCCATGTCTTCTGGAATTGACTTGGCCTACGAAATGGCCAACGAGTCCTTTGAAGAGGGAGCGGAGAACAGAGTCGTCATTCTGAGCGATGGGGATGCAAATGTGGGGGCCAGTAGCTGGCCTGCGATGCTGAGCCAGATCAAGGGCTACGCCGACCGAGGGATCACCCTCTCCACCATTGGGTTTGGTCAAGGAAACTACAGAGACTCCCTCATGGAACAGTTGGCCAACAAGGGTGATGGAAACAACTTTTATGTGGACTCTCAGTCGGAGTCTGATCGAGTGTTTGGAGAGAACATCGCTGGGACCATGCTCACCGTTGCACGAGATACCAAGGTCCAAGTAGAGTTTAACCCCGCGGCAGTGAGCAGCTATCGGCTCATTGGCTACGAGAACAGAGCGCTTGCTGATCGCGACTTTCGCAACGACCGGGTCGATGCCGGTGAGGTCGGCTCAGGCCACAGTGTCACCGCACTCTACGAAGTCATCCTTGGCGACTCGCCACAAGATAGGCTCGCGACGGTTCGTGTTCGATGGGAAGAACCCGGTGCAGACAAGGATGCGACAGAACAGGAGTTCCCATTCCTCAGCGAGATGCTGGCATCGAGCGTTGCTGAAGCCTCTCCGAACACAAGGGTGGCCTATGGAGCCGCCACGTTGGCTGAAGTGCTCCGTCAGAGCCCACACGCGGCCGAAGTGAGGCTTGATGAGCTCGTGAGCCTAGTAGACGAGGCCGCTCTCGGTCAGGAGACCCAAGAACTGGTGAGAATGATTCGCATGGCTGACCGGCTGGGCGCCATGGATATGCAACAAGAGTGGCTCTCTCAGCGCTGAGGTCCAGGCGTGACTAATCGGAGGCCGGCCTCGGAAGAGGGGTCGGCCTCATTGTTTGGAGCCAAGGCTTCGAACATCTCACGTACCTGGTAACGGTCCGGCCGAGCCATGCGCTCGATGGCGCTACGTGGGTGGATGTTGAAATAGCCTGAGATAGCATACGGGAGGTGGTATCCCCACAGGAGCTTGAAGCGCAGTTGGGCAAATTCCTCGACCATGTCCAAGATGGGCCGAGGGTCGTACTTGGGATTGTCGAGGTAGAAAAGGAGGAGTTCTAGTGGGCAGTTTCCAGCGCCTCTTCCAATTCCGTGGAGCGTAGCATCGACGAAGTCCACACCTTCATCGATAGCAGCGATTGTGTTTGCAAAGGCTTGCTGTTGGTTGTTGTGAAAGTGAACACCGACCTTTATGCCCTCGCCGAGGTAGTTCATATACTTATGGACCAAGTAACGAACATGGTACGGATATAGGGCGCCGAAAGAGTCCACGATGGCAACGTTGTGCACTCCTGAGCCCGCCAGCTTGAGCAAAAAAGTATCCATGGCGTCAGGTGTGAGGGTGGATACCGCCATCACGTTCATGAAGGTCTCGTACCCATGCTCAAGACAGTGGTCGAGCAAGCGCAGCGCCTCGTCCATTTGATGAGCGTAGGTGGCGATCCGAATGACATCGACAGCGGAGTCGCTAGAAGGGCCGATGTCGGAAGTGCCGACCCTGCCCACGTCTACCATGGTCGCTATCTTGATGTCGGTTTCATCGACGACTCGTCGGAGGTCGTCCTCGCTGCAGAAACGCCAAGGACCAACCGTCTCGGGGTCCACAATACCTTCTTTGGTCTTGTAGCCCACCTCCATGTAGTCGATGCCGCTGGCTGCGAGAGCTTGGGCCAGCCTCCGTACTGTGTCGTGGTCGAAGTCCCACTGGTTGCAGATGCCGCCATCACGAATCGTGCAGTCCAGCACCTTGATGCGTCTGCGCCGGTCAGTCACTAAGCCGTCGGGGCAGCATTTCACGCGGGTGTCGAGTCCCATGGCTCCTCCCTTGGTGTGTGTCTACGCCACACGCGTCGGCAGTGCCAGACAATGTCACCTGAAATCTCGACTGTG
>CAZKOI010000426.1:0-2952 GCA_964554315.1 uncultured Enterobacterales bacterium
ACGCTGCTCGGGCTCTGCGAAAAAGCGGCCTTGCTGCCGCTGATTCTGAATGTTGATGCCGACAAGGGTACGCTGGCGGTCGAGCATTCGCTGCCACCCATGTATTATGGGCAGTCGGTGACGGGGGCGGTGCGGGCACAGATGATTGCGGATTTGCGCAACAGTGGAGTTTTCGCCAGAGTGGAGGTTTGACCATGAAACTCAAGAAGATCATCCGGGACGCATGCCCGGACTTTGCGCTGAGGGCGTACCGGCGCGTTAGTGAGTCCGTCGCCCCGGCCAAGCTGGCCGCGCCGGTGGTCCAGATGTACATCAATGACGGCGATATTGAGACCACGGCGGGCTTCAACAATTTTCTTTCCTTTCTGGCCGCTGGCGTCAAAACCTCCGGCAGGTTGCGGGTCACTGTGCGGGACGCCGAAGGCGGGCTGTTGCTGGATCAGACGTCGCGCCTGAATCACTTCGAAAACCGGTTTGTAGACATCAAGACGCTGCTGGCCCGGCAGGGCAAACAGAGCCCGATGGGGCTGATCAGCCTTATATTCATTCCCGATCATCTGCGTACCGAGGCCTACAAGAAGCTCGGCGTGCTGGCGTCCCACTTCTTCATGTTCTACCGGGGGGGCAAGGGTGGCGTAGCCATGGTGCATCCGTCCTCGACGCTGGACCCCATGAGCCCACCTTCCGGACCGTTCATCACCAACCAGGTGGTGGACACGGTGGGCCTGGAGGGTGTCACGCTCTACCAGTGCAACCCTAGCCAAGTTCCGCATGAGTTGACCATCGGCTTGCAGGACGCAGAAACCCGTGAAGTGGTCTGCAGCCAGATCTTGCGCCTGCCGCCGATGGGGGTACGCAAGGTGGCGTTTGCCGCCGGTTCCGCCTTTGTCGCCAATGGCCGGGCACTGCGGGTGTTCACGTCATCGCTGCCGACGGCTAATAGCAAACCCATGCTCTGCAGGTGCTACGCCGGTGGGCGTTTCAGCATGAGCCATTCCTAGAGAACGAAGAGCTGTAAGCTTCCCCGTAAGGGCGGCATGGCCAAAGTTGCCGATCAGTCTTGGCTGCGCGGGAATCTGATGCCCAAACATGTAAGAGAGTTAGCAACCGGATCAAGATATGAGTGACAACAAATCCACCACTGCCCGTTCGTCGACGCGGGAAATGCATCTGAAACGCAAGGCGATGTGGGATGCCAGCATGAAGAATCACCAGGGCTACCTGGATCCTGACACTCAGCTGTTTGCGGATTTTCACGTCGAGGAGAGAACGTGTCCGGCATGCGATTCGTCCGAGCATCGTTTTCTGTTTCACAAGAGTGGTGGTAGCTACGTCGCCTGCAACCAGTGTAAGATGGTTTACCTGAATCCCGTCTTCAAGGACGATGTTCTGGAAAGTTACTATCGGAACAACCACCAGTTGCAGGGCGAAACGGTCGCTGCCGACATTGACTTCTACGCCAAGCTTTATCGGAAGGGGCTCGGTTCCGTCGAACAGCAACTCGGCGGGGTAGGGCGGATACTTGATGTCGGCTGTTCAACAGGAAGCTTTTTGGACATCGCCAAGCTGGCAGGGTGGGAGTGCCATGGACTTGAATTGAACCAAACAGAGGCCAAACTCGCAAAAGCCAAGGGTCATGCGATTCAAGAAAATCTTTTGTCAAAGGCCCAATTTGTCGAAAAATTCGACGCCATCACGCTCTGGGACGTGTTTGAGCACATCAAGGATGGCTTTTCGTTTCTCAAGGAGGCCCGCAAGTTTCTTCGTCCATCTGGCGTAGTTTTCGTGCAGTCCCCGAGCCGTGACGCGCTGGCGGCGAGGATTTTGCAGGCGCAGTGCAATATGTTCGACGGCCTTGAGCACGTTAACCTGTATGGGATTGAAAGTCTCACAAAACTCTGTGATAGGGCAGGGTACGAGGTGGTAGGTTATGAGACTGTGATCGCGGAGATCGGGGTCATCAACAACTACCTTGAGTACGAAGACCCGTATCTCGGGTACTCGAAGAATGCGCAGAACCTCTTTGGAGCGATTGTTGATACCTGGATTCACGAGCGGAAAATCGGATACAAGTTTCAAGCCTGTCTTCGAGCCAAGTGACGCTGGATAGGAACTTGGGAACTCGTGTCCTATTCTTCTCCCCGTCTACGGACATCTGGGAGCATAGCTTTCCTGAGGCTTTGGTGGGGGAAATGCTCTTGGAGAAGGGCATGGACGTTGCCGTTGTCCGATGTCGAGGTGTCTTACGTCCGTTATGTCCGGCCGGGCAGGCGGCGGGTTTCACTGCCGATACCCCATTTGGGGTGCAGCAGCGTTTGTGCGCGCGCTGTCATGCGAAAGGACGTCTGGCCGATCGCGCCTTGGGCCTTCGGCACATCGAGATTGATGACTTCGTCGAGGAGGGTGACGAAGAGCTGATTGATGAACTTGTCCGGCGCGCAGATTCGCTGCGCTTCCACTTGTATCGGGCAGAGCATTTCGATCAGCTTCGCGTTAGAAGCCATGCGGTCGGTCGCACCGCACTATACGAGCTGATCCTGCGTCACAAGAAGAACGACTTCGAGTTCTCGGACGTGGTCTGGCGCGAGTATCTTGTCTTTCTGCGTCTGGCGGCCAGGGTCAGCCTCCTGAGCGAAAGAATGCTCCGGGCCGAGAAACCGGATCGCGTGTCTGCCTACAACAGTCTGTATGTGGCGCATCGGGCCTTCTGCCTACTTGCGAGGCAGTCGGGCATAACCCAGTACTTCATGCACGCCGGAACCAATCTCTCTCGGCAGCACGGGACACTGATGATCGGGCAGGATTTCACTTGGAGATATCTCCGTGGCCTGATGGACCGCTTCGAGCTCGAGGATCAGTACCTGCCCTTCCGACGGCCGGAGCCCGAGGTGCAGCTCGCCCTCGACCGGGGCCTGGGTGCGCTGGCCGACGAGCTGACGCGTCCGATGCCGC
>CAZKOI010000427.1:0-2948 GCA_964554315.1 uncultured Enterobacterales bacterium
CGACACCCCCGGGCACGTGGACTTCACCATCGAGGTGGAGCGATCCCTGCGCGTGCTCGACGGCGCGATCATCGTGCTTGATGCCGTTCGAGGCGTCGAGCCGCAGACGGAGACGGTCTGGCGGCAGGCGAGCCGCTTCAACATTCCGCGGGTGATCTTCGTGAACAAGATGGATCGGCCGGGGGCCGACTTCGAGAACGCGATGCAGACGCTCGCCGAGCGTCTGAAGGGGAACCCTGTACCGGTCTGCGTTCCGTTCGACGGTGCCGTCGTCAATCTGGTCGATCAGACCGTGACCACCTTCTCCGGCGACCGAGGATCTGAAGTCAGCGTGGCCCCCATTTCTCCGGAGCTCGCGGAGGCCACCGCCGATCATCGCGAGACCATGCTCCTCAGCGCCGCAGAGTTCGATCCAAGTCTCGAGGATTTGGTTCTGGGCGGCGAAGAGGTGGATCCAGGTCAAGTGTGGGCCGCACTCCGAAAGGGAACCATCTCGGGGGCTATTCATCCGTGCTTCGCGGGCTCAGCACTCCGGAACTGGGGCGTGCAGCCGGTCCTCGATGGTGTCATCTCGCTCCTCCCGGCCCCCAAAGACCGTCCACCGACCAAGGCCATTACGTTGGCCGATGACAGCACCGAGCTGGTCGAGATGGAGGACAAGGGCCCGTTGGCGGCGCTGGCGTTCAAGGTCCAACTGTGGGACGGACGCCGGCACGTCTTCGCGCGTATCTACCGCGGCACCCTCTCGGCGGGGGAGAAGATCCAGGTGGCTGGGTCAGGCCAGGAAGAGCGTGTGGCCCGCATCTTTGACGTGAACGCGGGGAACAAGAAGCGAATTGACACCGCCGTTGCCGGCCAGATTGTGTTGCTTGCAGGCCTCAAGAACGCCACCACAGGGGACACGCTCTGTCGACCCGAGCACGAGGTCTTCCTCGAGCGAATTGAGAGCCGCGATCCTGTGCTGGGACTCGCCATCGAGCCCGAGCGGTCTCAGGACGAGGAGAAGCTTCTGGAGGTCATAGCGAAGGTCTGCGAGGAGGATCCAACCCTCAAGTTCCTCGAGGACGAGGAGACGGGGCAGCTCATCCTCTCCGGCATGGGGGAGCTCCACCTCATGATCGTCTTTGAGCGCATCAGTCGGGAGTTTGGAGTGAATGTTCGTGCCGGGAAGCCTCGCGTCGTCAGTCGCGAGACTGTCAACGGGCCGGGTCGGGCCGACATCTCGCTGGATCGGGTCATCCGCCTGAACATTGACGAGACGGCGCAGCTCCGAGCCCGGGTGGTCGCATCCTGCAAGCCGCTGGAGCGTGGGACGGAGGTCACCGTGACCACTGAGGGTCATAGCGTGCTTCCCGAGGGCAGCTCACTCAGCAAGCTCCAGCTGGAGGCGCTTGAGCAGGGTGCACAGGACGGAATCAGCGCAGGACCTATTGAGGGTGCCCCCCTTCAAGATGTTGCCGTCACCATCGAAGCCATCGAACTCTTCGGTGAGGACTCGACCCCGCAGGCCATCCGAATTGCCGTCGCAACGGCCGTCCGGGACGCCATTCGCGAAGCCGGCGGCGCCGTGATGCGTCCGCTGATGTCCATCACGGTGGTCGTGCCAAACGACAAGATGGGCGGCGTACTCGGGGATCTCCAGAGCCGCTCCGCGCTGATCTCCGGCACCGAACAAGGACAGGACTCGGCCATCATCCACGGCGAGTGCGCGCTCGAGGCACTGCTCGGCTACGCCACCGAGCTTCGATCAATGACGCAAGGTCGGGGCCAGTTCACCATGGAGTTCGCGCGCTTCGACATTGGATGAGCGCGCCCCCTTCGTCGACGGCTTACCCTAGATGCCCTTCCAGACCCAAGGCTTGATGGTCGCACGAGGCGGGGTCACATCGCTCAACAGGACCTGCTCGACATGCCGCTGGTCGACCTGTAGATCGCCCTGGAACAGCACGCTGAAGTCCACACCAGAACGAATCTCTAGCTCACGCCGCCCGACCTCCAGCTCCACCGTGACGAAGGCCTCGCCCTCGCCCAGCTCAGCCACCAGCATCCCGTTCTCATAGACCACCAAGGGACCACCGGACGCTTTCGAGAAGATCGTCTTCCCGTAGATCACGTTCGGCCGCTTGATCTTTCGCGCCGCGGGGGGCGCAGCGCCAAAGTTGGTTCCGGCTTGCGCTCCGGTGGTCATTGACTTCACACCACGCGCCGTTCCAATGACGAGATTCGTTGGCGTTGGATTCTTCATGACGTTCGCAAGTCCGGAAGCCCTGGAGGTGCTGAGCGCAGCCCCCGTCATGACCTCCCCGGTGGACGCCGACCGTGGCCCCGACGCGGTCTGACTGGACTCCGGCCGCTCGACAGGAAAGGCACCCGTTTCCACAGGTAGCGGCGTTCCGGGCTCCGGAGGGGGCGGCGCCGCTCCGCTGACAGCCGACCCTCCCGTGATCTGGAAGGGCAGTCCGGGCACAAACTGGACCCGAACATCCGCATCCACTGGCACCAAGACGGTCTCTGAGTGAATCAGCTGCCCTGTCAGGCTGTGGAGCGCGATCATGTGTCGCCCGGGCTCGATGTGCGAGATTGCGACGCGCAGGCTGCCCATGCTGGTGGGCTCGAGCATGCCGTCCACAAACACCTGCATGGGCTCGGGCGTGCTCACCACGAGTCGAGCCGCCGCCGAGGCTGGATTTAGGCCAGCCAATACCATCAAAAGAGTCAACAAGGGTTCCTCCTTAGAGCGCGCGCTTCACCGAAAACCTGTCACCAAATCGGACGTTGAGAAAGACCTCAACCTCCTGTCCACCCCAACCGTGGAGCTTGTCATGGGCCCGCACGGTGACTCGTTCCGTTCCCTCTGGAATCTCCACGCCCTTCTGCGTCCGGGTGAAAGGCTGCTCTTCGACATGAGGGTGTCGAATGTGGCGCGTGAACTGGCCAAAGGGGTCCGG
>CAZKOI010000428.1:0-2941 GCA_964554315.1 uncultured Enterobacterales bacterium
CAAGGTCAAGTTTCCCTCTCTTCCCGAGATGCCCGAGAGTTTCTGGGCGCGGTTGATGATGCCCATGGCCGGCCAGAAGCGGGGGTGGATGACCATCCCTGAGAAGGAAGATGAGGTCCTGGTCGCCTTCATCCACGGGGACATCCAACATGCCGTCGTGCTGGGTGCCTTGTACAATGGCGTGGACCGCCCTCCCTACGCCAACGAAGACGGCAAAAACAACCTTCGTGTGTTCCAGTCACGCTCCGGACATCGGCTGACCTTTGACGATACCGATGGCGCGGAACGCGTAGAGTTGATTCTCCACAACGAAGAGATTCGAATCATTTGGGACTCGGCCAACAAGACCGTTGGCGTCTACTCTGGGAAGGACATCATCATCGAGACCGAGGACACCTTCTCGCTCAAGTGCACGGACTTCATCCTCGAAGCCAGCCAGAACATCGACATTCAGGCCGGCCAGACGGCGAACCTGACCTCTGGCGTGAAGACCTCTGTTGACGGTGGTGCAGACCTTGTGCTCAAGGCCGGCATGCTGACCATCAACTGAGGCTGCATCGTGTTTATCAGCACCACCACCGCGATCGTAATCGACAACTGCGATCCAGAGAAGCGCCATCGCGTCATGGTGAAGTTCATGACCGACTCCCCTCAAGGACTCGAGTCTGAGAGTTCGTGGTGTCGCATGCTCTCGCCCATGGCAGGCCCCCGACGCGGAATGGTCATGCTGCCTGATGTGGGTACCGAGGTGCTGGTGGGCTTTGCGTACAGGTCGATGACCCCCTACATCTTAGGTGCTGTGTACAACGGCTCCGACCTCCCAGAGCCCTACCGAAACGATGACTGCCTAAACAACGTCCGTGTGTTCTGGTCTCGAAATGACCACATGGTGACTTTTGATGACACCGAAGGAGCGGAGAAGGTGGGCTTCGGTGTTCAGGCCACCGACCGACTCAAGCCCGAGAGTGCAGGCATCCACAGCATCCTCGACAGCAGCCAAAAGACCATCACGAGCAAGTGTGATGGTGACACCATTATTGAGGCCGCCCAGACCATCTCCGTCAAGTGTAAGGACTTCAAACTTGAAGCATCCAACTCCGTTGACATCGGCTCTGGACAGAAGACCACCGTAGGCGCCGGACTGTCAGGGTCGATCGACGGCGGCCCCGAAGCATCTTTCGTTGCTGGAATCATCAACCTTAATCCTTCGGCCGAAGCAGCCAAGCCGAAGGCCTCTCTACCGAGTCCAGAGCCCAAACACCCCCCCGCTCAGGCCGGTCCGCTTGAGGCCCTTGGGGGAGGCGCCGCGATGGCCACAGCGGCGGCAGGCGAAGACCAAGGGGCTGCGGGCTCACCCCCGGAGGGACGCGGAGATGCACGGGGAGAGCCGAGCGACCGCACGCCATCCGACGGCCGAGACCCTCGCTCGGGTGATCCTCGAGCGGGTAGTGGGCGTGATGGCGCACCGAAGACCGACGCCTGGGATGACCTGCGTGATCGAGCCACAGCCGCGGCAGGCTCGGCTGTTGGCGATGCAGTCGGGGGAATTGCTGGAGACCTCCTCGGTGATGAATTGGGCGCCAAGCTGGGCGAGAAAGCAGGCGACCTGGCGGAACGGGCCGTGTCGGATGCTTTCGACAGGGTCGAGGAGGCCACGGGGAGTGCTCTTGGGGGAGTCGGTTCAGGGCGCCCAGGAGGAAGCGACCGACCATCGTCCGGACGAGACCTATCCTCCCGACCTGGCAGCGACTCGAGTCGACCTTCGGCAGAACGCCCAGCCGGTGCACGTCCGTCGGACGAACGCGACGGAGGGCGGCCGACCTCCGGTCGACCTCTGGCCCCTCCCCCGTCAGACCCCGGAAGTTTCGAACGACCGGGTGGGGGTGGCAGCGATGGCAGGCCCCTGGAGCCATCCGGCGCACGACCCTCGGGTTCTGAAGGGGCGGCATCGGGGACTGGGCGACCCCTCTCTGGGGAGGGGCGATCGGAGACGACGGAGGATGCGGGCACGACGGCTAGTGGTTCCTCTGGCGCCGAGCGACCCACGGGGACAGGTCCGCGTCCAGGCGATGACGAGCGATCCTCAGGCAGTACTTCCGGGTCGGGAGGCGCCGCGACTGGCGAGGAACGGCCCACAACAACGGCTTCAGATGACCGACCGGCGGGCGATTCATCGAGCACCCGCACCGCCGGGGCTGACGCCGATGGTGCGGGGGTTGCTACGGACGGGTCAGGAGCCGGAGGCACGGGTGACGTAGAGCCAACCCCTGAGGGCACGACCACCGGATCCAGCCCTATACCCGATGGCGTCAAGATCAAGCGCACAGCTCATCCCCACCCCGAGGATCTGTCATCGGATGCACGAGCCCCTGGGCACGAGGCTGCCGACACACCGCTGACCGCGGCGAGACCGGGCCGGCCAGGCACAGGAAAGCCGGGCGCCGAGCGAACGGTTGGACCCAAGAAGCCCAGCAAGCGCGCGAGGTCTAAGCCCAAGGCGACCGATAAGCGTGCGGCTTCGGTGACGCCGATTGACCTTCCTGACTTACCCGAGCCAGAAGACTCCTGAGGTGAGATATGGCAAAAGCCCTCGACTTTCCAAAGCACAAACACCCGCCCGTACGAGCGGGTTTGCTCCAGGCTGCGGGTAGTGCGGCCTCCCAAGCCTCAGCCGCCGGCGGTGAGGACCAAGGAGGGCCATCCGAAAGCACGCCTCAGACCGATCCGCGGGCGGCCTCGTCGAAAGCCCAGGACAGCTAGACCAAGCGGCCACCGGACCCGATCTGTCGGAGCACCCTCGAAAGTACATTGACCGGTCAAACGTGCTAGAGGCACATCATGAAACCCTCCGAACATCTGCTTCGATTTTTTCGTGAGAGAGCGAAAGACCGAGGTCAAAACACAGCAGCTCTGGCCAGTGCTGTTGGCATTTCTCGGCCCA
>CAZKOI010000429.1:0-2927 GCA_964554315.1 uncultured Enterobacterales bacterium
TCTCCATTTGGTAGCTGAAGGAAACTCGACGCATCTTCATCTCAAAGTCTGCCTCATCAACGATGGCCTCCGACTGACGGTCGAGGAGCTGCGCTGTACCCCCGTAGAATTCGAGGATCGTCGTATCAAAACGGACCCGATCAACATAGGGAATACCCCGCAACTGCAGCGCAACGCCGAGCAGTGATGAGGGCGTCAGCGATGCGCTGAAGTCTCCGCGCTCGTAGTTCAGCTTGAGCGAGAAGTGGTCAGTCTCCAGCATTGAATTCACGCCGTAGAAGCCGATCGGCATGAGCTTGTACCGCTCCTTGGTCGGAACCGCGTCCCAGTTGCGCGTGCCTTCTTCATCGTTGAACTTGGCGTCCAAGGGCGAGAACCACCAGCCTGACCCACTCGCGGATGCCCAGGCTTGATCAACGTACCCGTCCGCCGCATGCGCAGAGATGGGGCCAAGGAATAAGAGCGAAACGCACAGGGCTTTCATCATGTCGCCTCCTCTGACGGGGGTGAAAGATTGAACCAGATTCGACCTCAAACGCAAGCCATTGCGACGATGTGTTGACTCATATCCAAGCGAAGAAGATCAACTGTGCAGGTCGTGCAATGCTCGAGCCAACGGAAGGCGCACCCGCATGGCCGTCCGACCGGTGTACCGCTGAGCCGGGCCACTACCTCTCGGACCGGGTAGGCTCCCTGCACACCCCCGGAGCACCCGATGACTGCCCCCGTCCTCTCCCTCACGGCCCTGACCCTCGTCCTCACCACGGGCTGCACCAGCGACGACGATCGAAAGGCCGATGCTCTGGTAGACTCCGCCACCCCCGTCCCCCACGACTCGGGAGACCCGCCCCCTCCAGACCCAGGCCCCGCCGACTCTGGAGCGACCGACTCCGGCCCTCAAGACACGGGCCCTGACGACTCCGGCACCGCCGACACCGGCCGCACGGACACAGGCGGCACCGACTCGGGCCACACCGACACCGCCACACCCGCCCCCGTCTACGGCGACGCCGCCTCTGCGGACTTCTTCCAGGGCAGCTGGGGAACCTCCATCCTCTCGAGCAACCCCGACCGGGCCAACCTCTTCTCCTGCGCCGCCGACACCGGCTGGAAGTCGATCGACGCCGCAGCCACCGCAGACGCCCTCGAGACCACCCACCAGAACCTCTTCCTCAGCGTCGTGTCAGACCCCGTCTACAGCGCCGAGAACTGCAAGTGGCAGAACACCGAGCGGCTCGCCACCGAGCTCGCGGGCCGCGACTCCGACATTCGGATGATGACCTCCTTCAGAGACGACCTCAGCTACGAGGGCTACCAGCAGGCCATCCGGGGCTCCCGCACGCTCCAGGCCAGCACCGGCAACCTCCTCGGCGTGAACATCGACGACGCCCACGAGGCCTTCTCCGCGCCCTGGCGCGACCTCAATGTCTCACGGGTCACCCCCACCGAGGCCGCAGCGCTGCAGGCCCTGGCCCACTCCACCACCGAGCCGGGCGCCCCCGTGGCCTTCATGCCGTACTTCCCCGCCGAGGCCTTCCCCTACGTTCTGGCCGACGATGGCTTTGTCCTCGGCGCCCGCGCCTGCAACAGCGACGCCTGCCCCCTCACCGACGGCACCGAGGTGGGCGGGGCCCACTTCTACATCTTCAGAGACGACACCCTCGAGGTCAACGCGACCTTCAACCCCGGCGCCGTCACCCCCGACACGCCCCACACCATCAGCCTTCTTGTCACCGACACCATACGGGCCGACGACCGCCCCTACACCATGGACATGGTCTTTGAGATCAACGGAGTGGAGGTGGGCCGATACTCCGCCACCGATCCGGGCCACACCACCCGATACTTCGACATCGTCGAGCTCCCCGTGGACAGCCTCTTGCCCGACGCCGACAACACCCTGCGCGCCTGGCTCGACTCCGGCGAGGACAACATCACCCAGTACGGCCGACGCATCATCTACGCCTGGGACGGACGGCTGCACCACCCCGACGGCACCGAGACTCGCCTTGGACTCTCGGACATCACCGGCCACATCGAGCGGGCCCCCCACCCGTCGGGCACCGAGCACTCGCTCGAGCCCCTGCTGGCCGGACCCAACACCCCCTGGAACATCCGGGAGTACGTGGACGGCACGGCCTTCAAGTTCGCCTCCCGCAGCGACTACTACGACCCCGTCCTCCACGCCCGGGTGGCCGAGTCCATCTGTCGCAGCTTCAAGGCGCGCGACCAGCCCTGCCTGGAGGTCTTCTGGGCCAACGACCAGTGGACCGGCGACGTGATGGGCACCCCCGGTAACCCGAGCCTCCTCGAGTACCTGCACACCGCCCAAGACCACACCGACGGCATCATCGCCTGGTCGCTCCAGAACAACATGGCGGACCGCTCCAAGGGAAGCTGGGCCGCCCGCAGCCCCTGGGATGAGACCTACCAGGTCGCCGCCGGCCTGGCCGGGGAGACCCCATCCGTTCCGGGATGGCACCACGGCTGGACCGTGACGGCCGCAGAGACAGGCATCTTCACCGCCCACTGGGACGTGGACCGGAGTGTCGGCGAGGGCATCTTTCAGATCACCGTCGAGGTCGATGGCGAGCCGGTTGTCACACGCGATGCGACAGCAGAATCACCCTTCTCCTTTGACTTCTGGGCGATGGAGGGCTCCGACATCGCCGTGAGGCTCACACAGGTCGCCGGATATGGCTTTGCATGGCTGGATGCCCAGTTCAGGCTCGACGACCCATCCGGCACACTGATTGACCTCAGCGATGCGACTCACACCTCGGGCGTGAGCGACGCCACCGAGGGCATGTACCGGTGCTTCACCACCTACTTCACGAGCCACGACCACGACGAAGCCTGCGACCCCGGACCCGCTCGCTAAACTCACCGCACCGGATCGACGATGACCCCTGGCCTGACGACACTCT
>CAZKOI010000430.1:0-2910 GCA_964554315.1 uncultured Enterobacterales bacterium
AACGAGGTCGAGTGTGCGGTCGCTGCTACTCCGACCACGGCAGCCGCGGAGCACCTATTCGTTGCCTGCGGCGGCGCCCAGCACGTCGTTCAGATCTACAACTACGCGACAGGTGCCCACGTCGCCACCATCGGCACCCCGGGTACGAGCGGCGTCCCGGATGTGGCAGGCGACCTGGACGAGCCTGTGGCAGTGGCGGTCGACGAGGCGCTTAGCGGTGCGGATGTGGCCACAGTCATGGCACGGGGTGGAGCATCAGCGCCGCTCGCTGGACTCCTAATGCATCGACTGGACGGTCGGCGGGAACAAGGGCCTTTCTTGGGCGAAATCGGCCCCGTTCAGCTCGAACATGACCCTCGTCAGGGTGCCCAGTTCGTCACCACCTATGAGGCCATAGCCCGCTGTCCATGGCAGGCGTTTCTCACCAAATTTCTCGGCGTTGCTCGCCGTCCGGACCCCCACGGGCCGCTGGCCTCGGTCGATAACTATCTCCTCGGGCGGGTTGTTCATGATGTCGTTGAGCGCGTGGTTGTCGCCGCACTTGATGGCAGAGAAGGTCTTACCCCCGCGGATGCTGTGGCGATACAGTGGCCGTCGGATGCGACGCTGAAGGCTTGGTGTCATGAGTCGGCCGTCTTGCGGTTGATGGAGGATGGCGTGTCTTGGTCTGGCCTCGCGAAGGCGGCCGTCGGTCGGGCAATGAGGGCGGTCCACATCGTGAGAGCGCTCGACGAACAGGTCGGGCTGGATGGCGTTTGGGGGGTTGAGAGAGAGTTTTCAGTTCAGACCTCACAGGGTCGTGAGGTCCACTTCAGAGTGGACAGATTGGATGTACTTGACGGGCGCGTCTCCCTCACCGATTTCAAAGTCGGAAAGCCGAAGGCAGACTTTAAGAAGGAAGATACCCGGCGAAAGCACACGCTCAATGGGGTGCGAGAGGGTGAACTTCTCCAGGGCGCCCTGTATTCGCGAGCCTATGATGGGGCCGTTGGTCAGTACTTGTACGTCAATCCGCTGAAGGACTACGAGCACCGGGTCTTGCAGGTTGAAGCCGACGATCTTGATGTGCAGGCGTGTGCCGATGCGGTCATCGATGAGATTGATCAAGTGGTTACCACCGGCACATTTTTCCCTCGAGTGGCTGCCCTCAAATCAAGCACCACACCCTGGTGTGAGTTCTGCGAGGTCAGGGAAGCCTGTGTGAGGGATGACAGCACCCTCAAGCGCCAGTTTTTGGAGGCCCTAGACTCGACTGTGGTGACGCCAACTCAGAGGGCGCGGCGACAGCTTTGGACCATGGGGAGGGATGATGAGTGACCCCTTGATTCGGGACGGGTTGGCACGAGAAGCCGCTCGGACTGTCTTTGATCGGCCGGTCGTCCTGCGTGCGGGCGCTGGCACGGGCAAGACCGCGGCACTCGTTTCTAGGGTGATTGCCTGGATCTGCGGACCCGGATGGGACGCGTCCTGCGAGGTGCTCGGGCAGGCCTTTCCAGATCAGGTGGCTGCTCGAACCCTCTCCAGGGTGGTGGCGATCACCTTCACGGAGGCGGCAGCGGCGGAAATGGCGGAGCGAGTGGCGGAGGCTCTGTCTGACCTGTCGGAAGGCAAGACGGTAACCGGCTTGCCTGAAGGCTCGCTTGCCGAGGGCGCTAGGGCGCGCGCGGAGCTTCTGCTCGCGGCGGTAGACCAGATGGAAGTAAGGACCATCCATGCGTGGTGTCGTCGTCTTTTGGTTCAGTTTCCGATTGAAGCTGGGGTGCACCCATCTTTTGATCTGGACACTACCGAAGAGGTGGTCTCTGCCGTTGTTCGCGACGCCACGGAGTCCATCCTCACACAGATGCTGGACGGCCCACAGGCCAGCGAACTACTCCAGTTCTTCGACATCGAGGGGGAGAGGGGGCCGTCGGACATTGAGCGGGCGGTGCTCCAGTTGCTGCGTGACTCGGTGCCGCTTGAGGAGCTGGAGGGCGGACTGTGGAGCCAAGATGTGATCGACGCCCTTCTGCTCAGGACGCGCAATGCCATTACCGCCGTTTTGAACCTCGTTCATGACCCGCTCGAGGGTGTGACTGCGGCTAAGAATGCGCAGAAACTGCGTACCGGACTGCGGGTTTTTCGCGATGGTCTAGAGCCTGGCGTCTCGCTAGAGGCGGCCCAAGAGCAGCTGGAGGACGTCCTGCCCAGCACGCTCATTCAGCACCTCGAGAAGGCCTGGACGAACGGACGCATGGGAAAGGCCGAGGGCGAAGCCCTGTGCCACGTAGCGTCTCAACTGGAGAGGCGAGCACGTTCGCTGGTGGCCTCGCTTCAATGTGTAGCGGTGCTCGACCAAGCGGGACACGTTCTGGCCTGTCGTCTTCTTCGACCCATTCTAGGGAACGCTCAGTCCACACTCCGGACCAAGGGCACGATGATGTTCTCAGATCTGCTCGCCCGGGCCGTGGACCTGCTGAAAAACAGGAGCGTTGCAGCGAGGGTGAGGGCGGGAATCGACCAACTATTGGTCGACGAGTTTCAAGACACTGACCCTAGGCAGTGTGATCTGGTACGTGCAGTAGCCCTCGAGGGCGAGGTGAGTGCCCGGCCAGGCCTCTTTATTGTCGGTGATCCCAAGCAGTCTATCTACGGCTGGCGTAGTGCTGACCTCCGTGCCTACGAGAGCTTTGTAGAGGAGGTCATCGCTGCGGGCGGAGAGGAGCATGGGCTCATCCAGAATTTCAGATCGACCGCCGGCATTCTAGAGGAGGTGGACCGCTGTATGGTTGGTCTGTTGAAGCCCGAGCCTGGGGTTCAGCCCGCTCATGAATCCTTGATTGCTGCAAGGGGACCGGGCGCTGCCCACCCACAGGTTGAACACTGGGTTTCCTGGGATTGGGTAGATGGAGCGTTCGTCACAGAACCAGG
>CAZKOI010000431.1:0-2909 GCA_964554315.1 uncultured Enterobacterales bacterium
CTCTTCGCTTCCGCTCGGTCCGTCAGAGGGCTCATCGTCGTCGGACGGCCCCGGTGAGTCCGGCCCATCATCGGTGCCCGGGTCCACATCCGCAGGGTCGGGGTCCGTCTCAGCGGGAACCTCTTCATCCTCGGTCCACCCGCCGGTGTCCAATTGCTCGTCATCATCCGTCGAGACGTCTTCGTCAGCCGGATTGTCGTCCTCCGGAGCACCTGCCTCCTGTTCGTCATCGGGGTTGACGCCCGGGTCGAAGTCTTCCTGGAACGAGTCGGATGTCTCCTCGAACCATGACTTCTCCTCGTCGCGCTCAATGCGCGCGATGTCATAGTCGGAGCATCCGACGAGGCCAATCAGGAGGGGGAACAGTCTGTGCATCGTAAGGTTGGGTCCTTGCACCGCCTTTTTACACTGTTCTCTGGGTCACCCAAGCAACGTTTGCGTGACGCGTCAAGTCACAGCCCGGTCAAGTGACCTGGGGTATAAAGAAAGCATGCGCTGGATGTTCGCCTTCTTCCTGCTGGTATCGGATCTCGCCCGAGCCCAGCCATGCAGCACGCCGACGGACTGCGGCATCGCGTCGTCGGCGATACCTGACTTCGAGCTTCTGGACGTCAACCCTTCCTCTGCGACCTTTGGGCAGCGACTCACCAAGTCCGACGTGCTTGGACAGGTATTGGTCATTTACTTCTCGTCGGCGACCTGACCCCACTGCCATGCGCAGGCTGCGCAGCTCCAAGATATTGTCACTCGCCATGCCGCAGAGCTCGGCTCCGCATCCGTCTTCATCATCAACTTGATGGGCACGGAGGAGGGCATCCCCGAGCTCACTGCAGACAGCCAACTGCCCGTTCTTCAAGACACAGAGACGGCTCGAGTCGCTCAGTGCTTCGGGGCCTCGAAGTGGTACATCTACGTCGTCGACCGAGCAGGCGAGGCCCGCTTTGTGCACTACCAGCTCAACCTCGAGACCGAGCGAGCCCGGTTGATCGCTGAGGTCGCCGGCTTGTCAGCGGAGGCACCATGAGGCGAGCGGCCACCCTGCTCTTGATCGCCGGCTGTGCCAAGTCGAGCGACCAGGCGGTCGATGAGCACACCGGTGGTCACGCAGCCTCCGTGGATTCCTCCGCGCCCAGTGGAGACTCCGGTGGAGACTCCGGCGAAGACGCCGACGCGCCTCCACCGATCGCCTGCACCGGAGGAGAGAATCTCGCCCCGCTGGATGACCTCACCTGTGCTCGCCAGGCCCTCTGTGCGTGGGAAGGCCAGCAAGGCTTCGGAAGCATGGGCTACGCGATCGCCACAAGCGGCGATGTCGATGGAGATGGCTGGCCCGATCTGGTGGTCGGCGCTCCCACCGAGGACGAGATCCGCGACGAGGTCATCATCGGGACCGACGTCGGGGCGACCCACCTCTGGCTGGCTCCGGGTCGAGACGAGCTCGCTGCACCCACCGCCACCCTCTACGGAGAGGCCCCGGGGAACTTCTTGGGCACGGCAGTCGCGATCATCCCCGATGCCAACGGCGACGGGCTGGACGACATCCTGGCGGGGGGACAGGGCATCTCCGGTGAGGGTCTTCACGGCGCAGGCAGCGTCCACCTGATCCTCGGAAGCGGCGAGGGCTACCCAGGAGGCGTTCTCGAGATCGCCCACACCTGGCGGGGCGAGGACGTGCTGCACCGGGCGGGGTCTGCTGTGCAGGGGGCAGGCGACCTGAATGGGGACGGAATTGGCGACATTCTGTTTGCCACCGAGCAGCGTCAGATCATCGGCAGCGGGTACGAGTATCCCGCACGAGGCCGCGTGGTGATCATCTTTGGCCAGCCTGAACCACACCGGCTGCCGAGCATCCTGGACGCCGACGCCAGCTTTCGCGGCGAGGGATCGAGCGATGGTACGGGTGCCGCCATGGCGACCGGCGATCTGGACGGAGACGGGCACCTAGACCTCGTCATCGGATCGCCTTCCGCGCTCGGCAACCGCGGTCGAGTGGACATCCTGAGCGGAGGCCCCGCCCCGCTGGGGGGCGAATACAGCCCGGCTTTGACCACGGTGAGCCTCATGGGGCCAGGAGCCGGCTCAGCGTTCGGGCAGACTCTGGCTGTCGGAAACCTCGACCACGAGGCCGAGGCCGAGCTTGCCATCGGGGCTCCCGGGGATGACCTGGGTTTTGATGCCGCGGGCTCGGTCGCCGTCTACACCGGCGGCAGCGACCTCTTCGCCATCGGTGCTGAACCCAGCGCTCGAATTCACGGGGAGTTTGACGACGCCCAGCTCGGGTACGGCCTCTCGGCCGGAGCCGACCTCAACGGAGACGGCACCGGCGATCTCATCGTCGGCGCCATCGCCGCGCGTCGAGGACTCATCACCAAAGGCGGCCGGGTCTACGGCTTCCTCGGCCCACACACCGACTGGGCCCCACAGGCCCATGCCGGGACCGCGACAGTCCAAGTCTTCGGGGCGGAGTCAAAGGACTACTTGGGCCGAGCCAACAGCGCGACCGATCTGGACGGCGATGGTCGGGCCGAGCTCTTCATCGGCTCCGGCTTCACCAACCCGTCCGGTCGCTTCGACGCAGGAAGTGTGGTGATGTTCTGGGGTCAATGAGACCGGCCGTTTACTCCTCCGCCTCGAGTCGAATCGGCGTCTGACGCTCCGGGTTGCGTCCACGAACATGCGCATACGCTGCACGAATTCGATCCATATCAGCGCCCATGTCACCGGTGAGGTGGACCACCTCAAGCAAGCACCCCGAGCGCCGAGCAAAGTCCACACTCCCCAGCACCAGCGGAACGTTAGCGGCCCTCGCCATGTGATAGAACCCGCTGCGCCAGTGAGAGGTGTAGGACCGAGAGCCGCTCGGGGCCAGACCGAAGATGAGGCGTTCATGCGACTCAAAGAGTTCGGCC
>CAZKOI010000432.1:0-2899 GCA_964554315.1 uncultured Enterobacterales bacterium
CGGAGACCGCCTCCGCGCTGCCACCGCCTCACTGGGCGCGAGTCACGAGTTCTCATACGACGCGCAGCAACGAATCGATGCGGTGATTTGGGCCAGCGGCGAGCGAATGAGTGTTCGCTATGATCGGGAGGGTCGGGTCGAGGCAGTCACGGGGCCCGGGCGGCAGCAGATCAGCCTCTCGTGGGCGAATGGGCTGAGCTGGACGGATGAATTGGGACGGACGACCAGCGTGCGGACGACCGATGCGGGGCCCGTTCGGACCGTGACGGTGAGCGACCCTGTGGGGCGAACTGTCACCACCCAATATCGTCGGCGAGACAAGGCCTGGGCCCTCACGGGGTGGACCGACGCTCGAGGTCTCGAGACACGCATCGGTACCTACGGCGGCCGCATGGATGTGACGGCACCGGGCGGGCGAGTTTATCGCCTCGAGACGACGGACGAAGGCGATGTGAAGAGTGTGACGATGCCCGCGGGTCATCGCTGGATTTGGGAGCGTGGTGAAGGGGGTGAGGTTCAGCGAATCATCGATCCCGCCGGACGCGTGACACGCTGGGAGCGCGACGCGTTTGGGCGTGTCGTCGCCGTCTCGCCGTCGGGGCGAGTCATGCGACTCGGTCGCGATGATGCGGGACGGATCACCAGCATCAAGGGACCCACAGGCGCCGTGACCCAGTTGGTGCGAGACAGGGCCGGCGCGATTCGATCGGTGATCGATCCCTTGGGAAATACGGTCTTTATTGAGCGGTACGCCAACGGCTGGCCGAGTGCCGTACTTGATCGCACGGGGGTCCGATGGTCGTTCGGTCAGGACACCCTCGGACTCATCGACCGGGTGACGGATCCGGCGGGCGAGGTCACGCAGCTGCACCGCGATGGGTCGGGCTGGCTTGAGCGTGTGGAGCATGGCACGCTCGGGACCGTGCGGCTCGATCGGGACAACAGCGGGCGCTTGGTGACTGTCTCCGATGCAGAGGGTCGCACCACTCGGTTCTCTTGGGATGCCACGGGTTGGCTGGCCGGCATCGAGCGGCCAGACGGCCAGTCCCTCACCCTGGATCGGAACCCGGTGGGAGAGCTCATCAGTCTTCAGTTCGGAGATAAGCGCTGGCGAATCGAGCGTGCCCCCGACGGTCAACCAAGGCGCATGGGTGGTGTGCGCTGGTCGCGCGACATCAACGGTGATGTCCGATCGGTCGAGAGTGTGCTCGGCGAGTGGGCCTTCACACGAGACCCTGCGGGGTGGATTCGGTCCGTGCAGGCCGGGGAGTGGGTGCTCGAGGTTGAGCGCGATGCCAGCGGCTGGCCGGTCGGCTGGCGGGGTACGGACGGCGTCATCTCCATGCAGAGAGATGCGGCCGGCCGAGCGGTCACCGAGGAGGGTGGAGCCGTGGAGACCCGCGTGCTGAGAGACCCGCGTGGACTGCCGGTGAGGACCGTGGCAGGAAAGTTGGGCGAGTGGCGCGTGCAGCGCGACGCGGCGGGCCGTGTGCTGACCGCCCGAGGCCCCGAGGGGGTCGCTCTTGGCATTGAGCGTGATCCGCTGGGACGGCCCAAGTGGTTTCGGTTTCCCGACGGAAGCATGCTTCATCGAAGCGCGAGTGCTGGACGAACGAGCGACGCGTTGGTGAGCGCGAGTGGTGAGCCGCTGGGGACGGTCTCGGTGGAGCAAGGGCGTGATGGCGAGGTGCTCCAGCGTGTGCGTTCAGACGGACGGACCTGGCGATACGACTATGACGCCGTCGGCGGGCTCATCGGTGCATCGGCGGAGCCGGACCTGATGTGGTCGATTGATCCCGGGCGGGTCCTCACGCCAGATGGCCGACTCTACCTGTTCAACGTCGATGGATGGCTCATGGAGGCGCAGCTCGCGAGCGGGCCTTCGGCGTGGGGGTTGGCCTCAGGAATGCTGTCGCTGCTGCGAGACGCATCGGGACGCCTCGAGGGCATCACGGGCGATGCGGGCATGGCGCCGGTGCAGTTTGATGCGCTGGGCCGCATGGTCAGCTACCGGGCCCCGGACGGGATGGGCTGGACCCTCTCCTATGATGCTCGAGGGCGTCCCAGCGCCATTCGCGATGGCCAGAGCGAGTCTCTGTTGGTCTGGGCCCCCGATGCGGATCCGGTCCATGGCCTTCAAGGTCTGCTGGCGACGGGTCCCGAGGCGTCGGTTCCCTGGGTTGTCGCGGACGGGGGGATGGCCGTTCGTCGGCGGGCGATGGACATCGAGTCGGTGGTGATGGACGGCGCGGGAGACCCTGCGTGGGTGCTGGATGGAGAGGGAGGCGCGGCACCGCTGACGTCGACGCCCCTTGGCTGGCCGGAGTCGGACGCTGCGGGCTTGGTTGGCTCGAGCGGACGGCTACAGTGGTTTGCGGGGGGGCCCATTCAGGTGGGGCCGGTGTCGCTTGACCCGGTCAGCGGTCAGCGTGTGGATGGGGTAGCGCCGTGGCCTTGGGAGATCGCGGCGGGCGGGACTCGAGCGGTTCTTCATCCCGCTGATCCGCATCCATGGGAGCCGGAGACCCTCTGGGGCCGCCCCCTCGACATCTTGGTGGCCATGGGCGTCCTGCGACCGGTGGAGGAGGGGACATGGCACAGCATTGCAAGGCACCCTCAGGTCCATGGCTCGATTCCAGAAGCGCTCGACCGAAGCGCTCCACCCCTCGGTCCTTCGATGAATGACATCCCCCTGCCTCAGACCGATCCGGTGACCTGGGCGGTCATCCAGGCGTGTCTGCCGAGCCTTGAGGCGGAGGTGGCCTTCTCACCGGTGGATGCGCTGATCATGGCGGAGCTGCAGGTGCCATGGCTACCGCCGGGTTGGTCCGTTCCGGGCATCAATCGGTGGCGAGATGCAGCCCAAAGGCGGATCGATTAATGAAACGAGCGGCAAGAG
>CAZKOI010000433.1:0-2898 GCA_964554315.1 uncultured Enterobacterales bacterium
CGATAAGCACCGACCGGTGTACACTTACCCCTCGGAGGGCCCATGCGTCTCGCAGTAATTTCGTTCATTATGATTCCCCTTTTAGCCAGCTGTGGCGGCAAGAAGAAGGACCATCACCATCACCATGAGGGCGGGTCGGACTGCGCCGATGGCTTTGGGCTCGCTTCGGACGGTAACTGCTACCCCATCGTGGGCGGAGACACCGATGCCGATGCCGACGCTGATGCTGACGCCGACGCGGATGCCGACGCTGATGCTGACGCCGACGCTGATGCTGACGCCGACGCTGATGCTGACGCCGACGCGGATGCCGATGCCGACGCTGACGAGGGCCATGACTCCGGTCTGCGAGACACCGGGACGGCACCCGTGGATTCGGACGGGGACGGCTTCAGCGCTGCAGAGGACTGCAACGACGAGGATCCCCTCGTGTCGCCCGCGGCCGCCGAGACCTGCGGCGACCTGATCGACAACAACTGTAATGGCGAGGTGGATGAGGGCTGCAGCACGCCGACCGGGGAGAGGGCGCCATTCAACACCTTGACCGCCGACACCGCATCGGGGTGCTGGGATGGCAACCCCTGCGACCGAGACGCCTTTGACTTCTCGGAGGCCCAAGGCCAGAGCTTCTTTGAGTTTGGTGAGGCGATCACGTGCTCGGGTGAGGCCACCCTCATCGAGCACGTGGGCATCACCACCTATGACGAGGCCCACTCCTGCCAGTCGGCCTGGAATGTCCTGTGCGATGGCGTGAGCGTGGGCGTCCTCAACACCTTCGGGCGTGCCTGCGGAGGGAGCGCGATGACCAACGGCTGTGAGGTCTCCTTTCCGGCCATGACATGCTCATCGATCACGCTGGAGGTTGTCGATGTCGGGGCCACCCTCCCGGGCCTCTGCTGTCCGGGACCCGAGCGACCCAACGGCATGATCACGGCCGTCAGTGCATGGTGACACCCTCGACGAGGGCTCCACGAAGTCTGCTTCCCTCGATATCAGTCTAAGTCTTCGTGAGGGGCGAGCGCCTACATCCAGGTGCACGCGCCCATCTCGCAGACGGGCTCGGCTTCGGGGTCACAGTCGCCGGTGTGTCCGGGGTACACCACTGTGCAGCCCTCTCCCTCCGCCTCGTCGATGAGCTCGTACAGGTACGTCGTGTCAAAGTCGCCGCGCACGATGCGGTCGGCGGTCGAGCAGGCGTCGTCCACGCTGACGATCTGGCTGCACTGTGAGTCAACGTCACACTCTCTCCCGAGTAAGACCTCGACCCGAATCATGATGTTGTACTCCGCACAGCTGAAGCCAGAGGATGTTCGATCCTCGGAGAGGTCAGGCGAAGAGCCTCCACAGAGGGCCACGAAGACGAAGCCGAGCGGAGCGAGATCGGTTGCGGGCATGGGGAGCCTCCCGGGACTATAATCTACCAAAAAGTAGAATATAGTCCGATCGTCGCAGAAGGCAAGGCATCGTTCGCGGAAGGATCCGATGAATTCGGTCATTGGGCCGAGGTTTAGCGGCGTTTTGAAGTAGACTCTCCCCTCGGAGGTCCCATGCGACTGTTTCTCTGGACGTTGTTGATGTTTCCCCTCGCCGCGGGCTGTGGCGGTGACGATGAGAAGGAGCCGACGCCGGAGGTCGACGGGGACGCGGATGCGGATGCGGATGCGGATGCGGACGCGGATGCGGATGCCGACGCGGACGCGGATGCCGACGCGGATGCGGATGCCGACGCGGATGCGGATGCCGACGCGGATGCGGATGCGGATGCTGACGCGGATGACACCGGTGCACCCGAGCCAGTTATCGACGAAGACGAAGACGGGATCCCTGTGGAGGAAGATTGCGACGACAGCGACCCTGAGTCGACGACGCTTGAGACCGATGGCGACTGCGACGGCGTGCTCACGGCCGACGACTGCGACGACAGCGACCCCGAGTCGACGACACTTGAGGCTGATGGCGACTGCGACGGTGTGCTCACGGCCGACGACTGCGATGACAGCGACCCCGAGTCGACGACGCTTGAGACCGATGGCGACTGCGACGGTGTGCTCACGGCCGACGACTGCGATGATGGAGACACGGTCCTTGGAGCAGTAGAGGCAGACGGCGACTGCGACGGTGTGCTCACGGCCGACGACTGCGACGACAGCGACCCCGAGTCGACGACGCTTGAGACCGATGGCGACTGCGACGGTGTGCTCACGGCCGACGACTGCGATGACGGAGACCCGGTCCTTGGAGCAGTGGCGGAAGACGGCGACTGCGACGGTGTGCTGGCCGCGGACGACTGCGACGACGGCGACGCGGGCTCAACCTCAGTATCGGAGGATGGTGACTGCGACGGCGTGCTGACGGCCGAGGACTGCGACGACGGGGATGTCGACTCCACCGTGCGGGCGGAAGACGGGGACTGCGACGGTGTGCTTACAGCCGAGGATTGCGATGACACGGACTCGCTCCTTGGCGCGGTGGCCGCGGATGGGGACTGCGACGGTGTGCTGACGGCGGAGGACTGCGACGACGGGGATGCCGACTCGACCACGGTGGCGACCGATGCGGACTGTGATGGCGCCTTGACCTCGGAGGACTGTGACGACGGCGATCCGGAGCTGACGACGATCACGGACGACGCAGACTGCGACGATGTGCCAACCGCGGAAGACTGCGATGATGGCGATGCGAGCCTGGGAGCGGCGGCGGCGGACGGCGACTGCGACGGCGTGCTGACGGCCGAGGACTGTGACGATGGAGACGCGACCTTGGGGGCTGTGGCAGACGACGGTGACTGCGACGGTGTGCGGACGGCCGAGGACTGCGATGACGGTGATGTCGACTCCACCGCGCGTCCAGAAGACGGAGACTGCGACGGTGTGCTCACAGCGGAGGACTGCGATGACG
>CAZKOI010000434.1:0-2890 GCA_964554315.1 uncultured Enterobacterales bacterium
CTCAGCCCATCGAGCGCATCGCCGTGGCGGCCTTCCCCAATGGACACCCGGAATCTTCATCACTGGATCAGGACATCGAGACGCTCTTGGCAAAACAAAACGCTGGGGCGACCCTCGCGATTACGCAGCTGTTCTTCTACGTGGAGGACTACGTGAGGTTTGTCGAGAGAGCTACTGACGCAGGAGTGACCATCCCCATCCTCCCCGGCCTCATGCCGATCACCTCTCCCGGCCGTCTGGCTCGAGTGCTGGAGCTCACCGGGGAGAGGAATCCTCTGGAGCTAGAGCAACACCTCCAATCAACAGAAGACCCCGACGAGCGAGTGTCGCTCGGCATTGAGTGGTGTGCGGGCATGATTCGCGAGCTCGTGGATGCCGGCGCCCCCGGCATCCATCTCTATGCGTTCAACCAGCACGAAACGGTACTCTCAGCCCTAGAGCAGGCAGGGGTCAGATAAACCATGAAAGACACATCGACACTTCCCATGCCTTCTCGCTCCGAGCAGCTCATGTCAGAGCTGAGTGAGCGCGTCATCATTGCTGATGGCGCAATGGGGACCATGCTCCAAGACGCCGCACCCTCGCTGGAGGACTTCCAAGGCCTCGAAGGTTGCAACGAAATCCTGAATGTCACCAGACCGGACATTATCGAGTCCATCCACGACGCCTACTTCGACACCGGGGTCGACTCCATTGAAACCAACACGTTCGGAGCTAACTGGTCAAACCTCTCGGATTATGAGATCGATGATCGGATCGAGGAGCTCGCCGCAGCCGGAGCGGCTATTGGTCGGAAATCTGCCGAAAAATATGAGGCGCAGGATGGCCGCATGCGCTGGGTATTGGGCTCCATGGGTCCTGGCACCAAACTTCCATCACTCGGTCACACCACCTACCAGCATCTGAAGGACACCTTTGCTCTGCAGGCACTGGGCCTGATCAAAGGTGGGGCTGATGCCTTCATGATTGAGACCTCCCAAGATCTCCTCCAGACCAAAGCGGCCATCAATGGCTGCAAGTCAGCCATGATGGAGGCGGGAACCCGCCTCCCCCTCTTTGTGGAGGTCACGGTAGAGACCACCGGGACCATGCTGATGGGCTCCGAAATCAACGCCGCTCTCACGGCTCTCGAGCCACTGGGCATCGACATGATTGGCTTGAACTGCGCGACCGGTCCCCAGGAGATGAGTGAGCACCTGCGCCAGCTCTCTCAACACTCCAGAATTCCGGTGATGGTGATGCCCAACGCCGGCCTCCCTGTCCTCACTGCCAATGGTGCAAGCTATCCGCTGGGGCCAGAGGAGCTTGCGACCGCTCACGAGCAGTTCGTCAAAGAATTTGGGCTCTCCATGGTGGGTGGATGCTGCGGAACGACGCCCGCCCACCTCAGCGCTGTGGTGAAGAGGCTCGGCGGTAACAAGCCTGCTGCCCGGTCGCCCCAACCAGAACCAGGAGTGGCAAGCCTCTATCAGCACGTTCCCCTCACCCAGGACAACACCTACCTGGCCATTGGTGAGCGAACCAATGCGAACGGATCGAAGGCGTTCCGGGAAGCACTCCTTGAGGGCCGCATCGAGGACTGCGTCGACATCGCCAAAAAACAGGTGCGAGATGGCGCTCACCTGCTCGATGTCTGTATTGACTATGTGGGTCGCGATGGGGTGGCCGACATTCAGGAGATAGTCACCAGACTTGCCCAGGCCTCCACACTCCCCCTTGTCATTGACTCGACAGAGCCCGCCGTCATCAAAGCCGGGATGGAGCTGATTGGCGGTCGGCCAGTCGTCAACTCGGTGAACTTCGAAGACGGCGAAGGACCTGGTTCACGCTTTGACACCATCATGCCCCTGGTCAAGGAGCACGGCGCAGCCGTCATCGCCTTGACCATCGATGAAGAGGGCCAGGCTAGAACTCAAGCTGACAAGGTCAGAATCGCGAGCCGCCTCATCGACACCCTGGTGGATAAGTGGGGTCTGCGCCGGGAAGACATCATCGTGGATTGTTTGACCTTCCCCATCGCTACGGGGCAGGAAGAGACCAGGCGTGATGCCATCGAAACCATCGAGGCCATCCGTGAGATCACCACCACGTATCCAGGCGTCCACACCACGTTGGGGGTGTCAAACGTGTCGTTTGGTCTCAACCCTGCCTCACGCGCTGTCTTGAACTCGGTATTCCTTCACGAAGCCACCGAGGCAGGACTCGACACCGCCATCATTGACGCGGCAAAGATCATGCCGCTGGCGAGCATCCCCGAGGAGCAGAAGAAAGTCGCTCTGGACATGATCTGGGACAAGCGCGAATACGACGCCGAGGGGAACCTCACCTACGACCCGCTCTCCACCATGCTCGACATGTTCGATGGCGTGGATTCAGCAGCGATCAAAGACCAGCGCCAAGCCGAACTGGCAGCGCTCAGCGTGACAGAGCGCCTCGAGCGACGAATCATTGATGGCGAAGCGAAGGGCCTGGAGGCAGATCTCGACCTCGCCCGGAGCGAAGGCACCGCCCCACTCGACATCATCAATGATCACTTGCTGGCAGGAATGCAGGTGGTGGGGCAGCGCTTCGCCAGTGGCGAGATGCAATTGCCCTTTGTGCTCCAATCAGCCGAAGTGATGAAAGCAGCCGTTGCTCTGTTGGAGCCTCACATGGAGAAATCCAGCGAAGCAGGCAAAGGCACCATGGTGTTGGCAACAGTCAGAGGAGATGTTCACGACATCGGAAAAAACCTTGTCGACATCATCCTCACCAACAACGGCTACAACGTGGTCAACATTGGAATCAAGCAGACCATCAACGACATCATTGCTGCTGCGGAGGAACACAACGCTGATGTCATCGGCATGAGTGGGCTACTGGTGAAGTCCACGGTCGTCATGAAGGAAAA
>CAZKOI010000435.1:0-2878 GCA_964554315.1 uncultured Enterobacterales bacterium
CATGCGGGAGACCACTGGGGTGCACTCGGTGAGGTGGCTCACCTCAGCAGTCAGGGATTCAAGACCATCGATGGCGGGGGTGACACGGGCTTCTCACGACAAGATGCGATGCTCAAGACCCGCTTTACATCCAGCTTGACCGAGCCCACCGTCCACAGCGTGGAGATCAAGCTAAGCCACGGCCAAGAGCGCTCGAATGAGACCTATCTTGGTCTCACTGAGACCGACTTCACCACCGATCCGAGCCGACGGTATGGGGTCTCAGCGGACGACCAGATGACCTGGAGCCGCCAAAGCGTCGCGGCCAGCTGGCGGCTGATCGCGGGCGACAACGTCGACGTCCGTGCGACCGTCTATCACCATCGGCTGGACCGATCGTGGTTCAAGGTGAGCGGGTTCGCGGACGGAACCTCGATGCATGACCTTCTTTACGCGGAGCCCGAGGGGGGACTGGGTGCGGCATACCTGGCCGTGCTTCGAGGCGAGGCAGACAGCAGCGGGGCCGGTGACCGAGTGATGAAGGGGACCAACGACCGGCGCTTTGAGAACACAGGGGTCAGCACTGTGGCTCACTGGCGCACCCGCTTGGGCGACGCTGAGAACGAGCTTGAGGTGGGCGCCCGCTATCACATCGATGCAGTCGATCGAATTCACACACAGCGCGCGTACGACGTCGTTGATGGTCGAGCCGTAATGACGGGAGGCGACCTCGAGACCTCGCTCGATAGCCATACCCGCGCGCGCGCGCTGACCTTCCACCTCCATGATGACCTCCGTCTGGGGATGTTCTCCATTCTCCCCGGCCTTCGATTTGAGTCCATTCGAACGGAGGCTGGACCTCGAAATGGCCCCGCAGAGCAAACCATGGACCAGTCGATCTGGTTGCCTGGCATGGGCGTACACGCACAGCCCACCCATGTGGTCGGGATCTTCGCGGGTGCTCATCGGGGATTCAGCCCTGTTCCCCCTGGTTCGGCGGCCGAGACGGCCCCGGAGACGGCATGGAACTACGAGGTGGGTGGCCGACTCACCACCGCGTCAGCGCGGGCGGAGCTGGTCGGATTTTACTCTGACTATCAAAACATCACCGGACAATGCACCTTGAGCGGCGGATGCCTCGATGCTCAGCTGGATCGTCAGTTCAGCGGTGGCGAGGCCGTGGTGCGAGGGTTCGAGGCCAGCGCAGAGAAGCTCATGGACTTGCGAGTGGGCTGGAATCTGAGGCTGGGAGCGGCCTACGCGTGGACGGATGCACGCTTCTCATCCTCGTTCGTGAGTGACTTTCCGCAGTATGGAAGCGTACAGCGCGGTTTCATGCTTCCCTATGTCCCCGTTCACCAAGGAAGCGGCTCCTTGACCCTGAGCCACGAGTCTGGGCACATCTCGGCAACATACTCGGGACGAAGCGGCATGAGGAACCAGGCGGGCCCACAAGACCAGCCGGAGGAACACACCATACCGAGCCATCACACCATCGACCTCGCCGGCGAGGTCCACGTGAGCAAGAGCGTTGCGTTGTATGCGAGCGTGAGCAACCTCACCGACGAACAAAGGGTCGCCTCTTGGCGACCCTTTGGTGCGCGACCATCGCACCCCAGGCAGTGGTTCGCCGGCGTTAAGGCCGAGCTGTAGGGTCTCCCCATGCGCGGGGCTTCGAGAGCACTCGTTTTGGTCAGCGGTGGCATCATCGCCGTCTTGGTGCTGTGGCCGATGGGCGGCCTCTTGGCCGCGCTGATTGACCGACCGGCAGACCCGTTCACCGGCGCGCAGGTCAGCCTGGCTCACCTGCTCAGCGATGCCGGCGTAGGGCGGCTTCTCATTCGGTCCATAGCACTCTCGATTTGCGTGGCCGGAGGGTCGGTCGCCCTGGGTGGCTGGCTGGCCTGGATTGAGCACCGGTCTGCGGTGCCTCGTTGGTGGTCGTGGCTGACCCTCTTGCCGCTCGCGATGCCCAGCTATCTGGTCGCAGCCACACTGCGCTCAGCCCTCTCCCAGGGAGGGTGGCTCGGTCGATTCCTCGGCATTCCTCACCTGACTGGCTTTGCCGTGGCGGTGTTGGTTCTGTCCATCATCACTGCCCCCTTGAGCCAGCTGATCATCGGTGCAGCCCTCGCACGATGCTCTGCCGCGGAGGAGGACGCCGCGAGAACGCTCGGCGCCTCATCGGGTGCTGTTTTCCGGGACATCACGCTGCCCCGACTGCGTCCAGCCATCGGCTTCTCTGGCCTGATAGCGCTGCTCTACGCGATAAGCGACTTTGGCGCCGTCGCCGTGCTTGACGTTCCTGTACTCACTTGGCGGCTCTACCTGGCCGTGGAATCCAGCGATGTGGCCAAGGCCGCAGTCCTCGGCGGCGCAACGCTCTTCGCGACGCTGCCGCTCATCGCCGCGGCTCGATGGATTAGAGGTCGAACCGCCGATGCCGGTACCGCCAATCGGCGTCCACCCCGCCCCAAGCCGATGTCCTCCCGAGCACGCTTGATTACCGGGTTTGTGCTGGTCACCGTGGTGGGCTTGGGGGCCGTCATCCCGGTCGCCACCTTGGTCCAGTGGGTCCTCGACGGCCTCCGTCGAGGCCTGCCCTTCGTGAGTCCGTGGACGCCGCTCCTGGACACGCTCCTTGCCGCAACATGCGGTGCCGTTGTGACGCTAGGGCTCGCTGGACTGCCCGCCCTGGCCGAAGCGCGAAGGGCGCGAACCACAGGCCTCCTGGAGGACGCTGTCTACACCACCAGCGCGCTACCTGGCGTCCTCCTTGCCCTGGGCCTCATGCTCGCTACACTCCGGGTTACACGAAGCCTCCCGCCCGCGACCTATGGTCTGGTTCTCGCGTCCGGTTCTCTGCTCATGGTCGGCTACGCTACCCGCTTCTTGGCCG
>CAZKOI010000436.1:0-2877 GCA_964554315.1 uncultured Enterobacterales bacterium
CGTCGGAAGCCGGGACTTCTTGGATGTGCTGGCAAAGGTGGGCTTTACAGTGTCCGGGTTCATGGCGTTGCTTCGCCATCCGATTCCCTGCCCTCCGAGCGAAGGGGAGGGGTGTGAAGCGCTCCCCGTCTATGAGACCATCTCCGCCTACATCGACAAGGTCGACGTGCCTCTCGACACTTTTCTTCTCTTTGCGGGGCTTGCGATGGGCGTCAAGTTCGTCGGAGTCCTCTCCAGTGCGTTTGCCTGGCATCTGCTCCTTGTAGGGCAGGGGATTCGGTATCCGTATTGGCAGAAGGTCGTGACCAGCTTCCTCATTGGTCGCTTCATCGGGACCTTTCTGCCCTCCACCTTGGGCTTGGACGGCTACACACTGTACGAGGCGGGGAGATACTCGAATCAATGGCCGCGGGTCATCACCGCGAAGGGCCTCGAGAAGTTTATCGGTGTGACAGGACTCTTTCTAGGCATGGTCGTTACCCTGCCATTCGGGTACAGCGTCATCGAAAACGTGATGGCTGATCTCGGCAAGCCGGATGCGGCACCCGCTCTCGCGGGCGCAATTCTGACAGTGGCTGGGGGCGTGTCTCTGGTGGTTGTGCTGGGTCTTGTGAGGCCAGGCTTGCTGACCTGGTCGATGAATCTTTTTGGGCGATTGCTGCCAGGAGCCCTGAGGGCAAAGGTGGCGCAGTTTACTCGGGCTGTCGGCGCATATGAGGGGAAGGTTGGCCTGCTGATGCTGGCGCTCTTCAACAAGTTCATCACCCACTTCACGACGGCCGTCGTTTACTTCTTTACCGCGCTCGCAATCGGTGTTGTCGGTGCGAAGTTCTGGCCGGTGGTGTTTGGGTCCACCATTCAGATTCTTGCGACGCTGCTGAGCCCAACGATCGCTGGAGAGGGCGCGCGAGAGGCCTTTCAAGCGCTTCTGCTGAAGGACGAGCTTGGGGGCGTTGCGCCTGCCGTTCTATCGGGGGCTCTTGGGTTCATTGCAGCGGAAGCGGCGACGCTGTGGGGTGGGGCATTCTTGTGGACTCGGAAGCCGACCTGGCGGCCACGCTTCTGTAAGGTTGATGGGGTGCAAGTGGACTACGCCTGGATTGCCGATGGCGATGCTGCCCGATTCGATGCCGACAAGCTTGCCGAGATTCGCTCCGCTCATAGCGACAAAGACTGACGGACTTTGGCTAGCCACCGATGGCGGTCATGACACCCTCAAAGAGCTTTCCACCGTCCACACCGCAGTCGTGGCCGCTCGGCTTACCCAGCACCATGGACCGGATTGCCTCCTCAAGCTGAGAGTCGGACCATCCCGCCCGGATGAGGTCCCTCAGAGACGGTGTATCTTCATGAGCGAGGCAAGTTCTTAGGTGACCATTGGCCATCAACCGCAAGCGATTGCAGGTGGCACAGAAATGCTCGGAGAGAGGTGAGATGAAACCCACAGCGAGGCCGTTCTCTTCGAGGACAACTCGCTGTGCGGGCCCCGCGTGTAGGCTGGCCATTCGCTGTGGACGCAAGGTGAATCGTTCGGAGAGGCGTCGGCGAATTTCTGAACTCTTGACCGTCTTGAATCGTCTTTGCTCGAACGGCATGTACTCGATGAACCGCAGCTCTGTGTCCTCTGCATGAGCCGCCGCGTAATCAATGAGCGGGATTAGTTGGTCTTCGTTTTCGCCCTGAAGGATCACGGCATTCAGCTTGATGGGAGTCAACCCTGCTGCTCGCGCGGCTTCTATGCCCTTGAGCACACGATGAAGATTACCCCCTCGCGTGAGACGCCGAAATTGGTCTGCGTCGACTGAATCAATGGACACATTCACCCGACTGAGGCCTGCCTCCGCAAGGTCTGAGGCAAGGTTGGCAAGGGTGTGTCCGTTGGTGGTCATCGCGAGGTCTTGCAGCCCCTCGATTGAGCTGATGGTCGCTACGAGGCTCAACAGATCGGACCTTAGCGTGGGCTCGCCACCGGAGAGACGAACCTTTCGTACACCCATTCCGACCATCAAGCGGATGACGCGCCCGATCTCCTCAAAGGTCAGAATGTCGTCGCGAGGGACCCAGTTGAGGCCTTCTTCGGGCATGCAGTACACGCAGCGATAGTTGCAGCGGTCGGTCACGCTTACACGCATGTAGGTGTGTTGGCGTCCGAACGTGTCTTCTAGGCTGCCCGTCATCATGTAGGGCCAATGGCCTCTTTGACGGAAGCCGCGATATCGTAAAACACAGCGCCGGGTCCATCGCCGAGGGTAGCGGCTGGAATACCCTTGTCACCGCCTTCACAGATTCGTCCATCAAATGGAACCTGACCCAACACTGGGACACCAAACTCGGCCGCAGTCGCAACACCTCCTCCGCGACCAAATGGATGGGACCGGGCGCCGTCGGGAAGCTCCATCCAGGCCATGTTCTCCACGAGGCCCAAGACAGGGACATCGAGCTTCTGAAACATTGAGATGGCGCGCTCCGCGTCGATAACGGCGACCTGCTGTGGCGTGGTCACGACCACTGCGCCAGTCAATGGCGTTGTCTGAATCATCGTAAGCTGGGCGTCACCGGTGCCGGGCGGAAGGTCGATGATGAGCACGTCGAGGTCGCGCCACGCGACGTCATGGAGGAGCTGTCTCACTGCGCCCATAACCATCGGGCCACGCCAAATAATGGCCTCCTTCTCCGGTACCATGAAGCCCATTGACATGACCTGGATGCCATAGGCCTCCAGCGGCACGATCTTCTTCTCGTTGTTGGCGACTGGCTTCCCACTGACACGCATCATGGTCGGAAGACTGGGACCATAGATGTCGGCGTCCATCAGACCGACGGACAGGCCCGACCGTGACAGTGCAACAGCGAGGTTGGTCGAGACGGTCGACTTAC
>CAZKOI010000437.1:0-2877 GCA_964554315.1 uncultured Enterobacterales bacterium
CTTGGCGTCAGGGGTGTGGAGCTCGACATACCGATTGAGCGCCTCCAGCGCCATGATCGTGTCACCCATGCCGAGGGCAGCTTCAGCCACGATGCCGAGGGCCTCGGCGTTCGAAGGGTCTTCGTCGAGCAACTCCTCCGCTTCAATGAGTGCGACCTCGAGATGCCCCTCTTGAATGGCCTTGCGAGCCTCGCTCAGGCGTAACCCTCGCAAGGTTGAGGGGTCGACAGTCCACGAACCGCTCAAGGGCTAGCCAGCCTGAAGCGCGAAGACAATCATCAGGATGATGAGGACAATCGCGGCGACGAAGGTGGCACCAATGATCAGAACGGCACGGAGACTCTTGCCGGCGGGCGGGCGACTCTCGGGCTGCTCAGCGGGAACGGACTCTGGCTTAACGGGAGCAGGATCGGATGTCTGAGGTGCCCTCTCGGTGGTGGCTGCAGGCTCCACTGGAGGTGGTTCAGGGTGCGTCTGCGGCGGTGGCTCAGGACTTGCGGTTGTCGCCGAAGCCGTATCAGATGCCGGCGGGGCAGTAACGGCCTGCGATGGTGTCTCTAGAGGCGCTGCCTCAACCGCGGGTCCTTCAAGCTGTGCGTGGGCCTTGAGGGCACCGGCCCGGAGGGCATGGACGAAGACGGAGTACTCGGCCACATCCTTGCAGAGCTCGATATCGGTCAACAGCCACTGCTCAAGCTCGCCGACCTCCTTACCAGAAGCGAGTCTGTTTGCCTCGTACAGCGAGATGGGTGCTCGGTCCATGTCGGCACTCTCAGGAAGCACGGAGAAGGGCACATCGCAGTGATCCCGTAGCGCACGCTTGAGCGCGTAGCGGGCCTCAAGCATGGCGAAGGGAGTGCCGCCCAAGGCATCAGCTGCCTTGTCGACAACGGAGATATCGATGGAGGGCTCATAAGCGAGCGCGAGCACCCGGCGATGGTCCGGGTCTATTTTGTCCGCGACGCTCTGTAGGAGCGCTACCGGTGAACGGTTTCGGGTCATCGCGTTCGGGGTGTCCGACCCGGTCGGTTGGGAGTTACCGAGTCCGTACCCTGACCGCTCAAGTTCCTTCTCAAGAAGGCCGTGGGCCCAGTCAACCAAGGCTCGGGGCCGGGTGACGGTGATGATGCCCTGCGCGAAGGCTTGGCATGCAGCCTCCATTGCGGGTCGGCCCTCTTGGCCAGGCACGCGAATGGTTGAGATGGCGAAGTACCAGTCGGAGAACTTCTGGGCCATCTCTTGGCCCGCGGCCTCGTCGCCGGCACGCCACTTCCTGAAGAGTTGAATGACCGTTGTCTGGGTTGTGCTCATATGAACTTTCCCTCTGGGTTCTAGTCCCACCGCACTCGGACTGAGGTAACCAATCCCTCCGGCATCCAGTCGTAACGACCTTCGATAGATCTTGGCGAGGGACCAGATGCCAAGAAAAGATCGATCTTTGCTGCGCCATCGCGCACCTCAGAGACCTCAGCCTCCTCGAACGCGATGTATCGGCGATGCCGGGGTGCGAGAGCCTTGTAGATGGCTTCCTTCATCGCGAACCTCAGGAGGACCTCGTTCCAGCGGCGGTCGCTGGAGAGCGCATCTACTGTGGCTTGTTCTGCGGGCCTCAACACCTTCGCCGCGATGTGTGTCCGGTCGCGGCCGATGTGCTCCAGGTCGACACCGAGTGCTCCGTTAGTGCGACGCCCGACCAGCGCAATGGCCAGGTCATCTTTGTGGGCAATCGATATGGAGAGCGCCTTTGGCGGCTTAGGGGCGCCATAATCATCAGGCAATAGCGGCCCGAGGTTGAAGCCAACGGCAGCAGCGGCTGTGCGTGCGGCAAGGCGGCCCCCAATAAACTCGACAGAGCGCCTGTGACTTAGTCCTTCAGCGTAGGTGCGTTCTTCGTCGGTAAGACGTCGAAGGACATCAACTGGAATATCATCCGTCCCCTTCGGCAGGGTGACTGCAACGAGGACACCATAGGGCAGTCCGCGGGTAAATGTCGTGGAGTACGGAATCACCGCGAAATCCTAACGAATGATGCTTCTTTTCGCTTGCAGGATTAAGGAGCAGACGTCCCATCCATTGCTCAAGGTAGTCATGCTATCGATCCTCGTACCCGTCCTGCTTCTCTTTGGCCCCGTGAGGGCCGAGCAGGTCGTACCGGCGACGAGTGAGGTGAGGGCGGAGGCCGATCGGCTCTCCGGCGAGATTAAAAACCTCGCGGCCCGTCAGGTTTGGGCGGGGGTCGAGCGAAAATACAAACAGGCGCTCAGCACAGGGGCCCCACTCGAAGCCGACGTCCATCTCGTGGCGGCCTATGCGGCGCGCGAGCGGGGGAACCTCATCGACGTCTATGAGCGCCTTCGGCACGCCGCTGCGCTGGCACCAACCAAGGAGGTTGTCGACTGGCTCTGGGACCTCGACCATAACTTTGGCCGTGTGGAGCTCAACGCGGGACGTAAGGGGTCAGCAGAACTCATGGCAGCCTCAATGCCCTTGGACCCTAGCCGGCGGCAGGCGGTTGTTGCCGCTATTGAGACCTGTGAGAGCAAGGGTGAGTTCTCGGGCCTCCTCCCGCGCGGGGACTATGTGTTTGCCGGTCAGACCTTTCGCGTGGAGCCGGGTATCGCGGTAAAGGTCGAAATTTCCCCCAAGGCACGTCGACAAGGGCTCAAGGCGTCGACTATTGTTTACCGTGAATTGCCGACTGCGGTCGGTCAGGAGAAAGACTGATGCTACTACTACTCTGGACACTGGTCATGACGCCATTTGCCTCCGCGCAGGAGGGCCCGTTCATGTGGGGTGTGGGTCCGACATTGAGTACGGTGGTCCTCCCTGGTGCAATGCCCTTCAACTTTCCGGACGAGGCCGATGACCTTGGCTTCG
>CAZKOI010000438.1:0-2867 GCA_964554315.1 uncultured Enterobacterales bacterium
TCGACTCGGTCCACTTCACCGTCACACCGACATCACCCGTGGGTTCGTAGGACACCAGCCCTTCCTCGCAGCCGTCCTCATCTACACACTCATCGCTCGAGCAAGCGGTGAGGCTGGCCACCAAGACCATTCGAAAGCCCATCTTCATTTCTGTACTCCAGGGAACACCGTCCCGCGCTCTCTACTCTATCGGATCCTTGCCCACCTTGCTCGATCAGGACAGGTGGCCTGGATAGGCTGTCGGCATGTGGACGGTGGCAGACCTACAGCTTGACTCACGCCTGGTCCTTGGGACGGGATGCTCGCCGCACCTGGAGCACCTGGAAGAGGCGCTCTCCGGAACGGAGGCCGGCCTCACCATTGTGCCTATCCGAGCGGCTGTGGCGCCACTGGATTTCGCCTCATTCGCCGCTAGGGTGAAAGAATGCGGCAGCCTCGTCGTCCCGAGCACAGCAGGATGCATGACTCCCGAGGATGCCATCGACACCGCCGACCTCGCCACAGAGCGTCTGGGTACCCGATGGCTTCTCCTCGACCTGACCGCATGCCAACGTACCCGGCGACCATGCGTTGAGGGCACGCTTGAAGCCGCCCGAGCACTGGTCGGCAGAGGCTGGACCGTCTTAGCGAGATGCTCCGACGATCCGGTCATCTGCCAACGCCTCGCGGACATCGGCTGCGCTGCAGTCGTGCCGGCTGCGCCGGTCCAACAATCCGTCGACCTTCGTCGGCTGGCCGCTCTGCGTTCGTGCACGAGCGCCGCGCTTGTCGTCGATCTCGGCCAGGTATCCACCGCGGATGCGTTGAGTGCCGTCGAAGTCGGTGCAGATGCCGTGTTGGTGGGCCTCAACTCCTTCAACGGACGACAAATCTCAGCGTTTGGACATGCGCTAAGGCTCGCCACTCGTGCCGGCGAAATCGCCTTGGCATCCGGCTCAGACGATCGCCAGGAGAGCGGATCGCGAAGTCAGGCGAAGCCACAAGGTTAGATCCTTCGTACAGCAGGAACCAACATGACGACACTTCCACCCCTATTGGGCATCTCTCCTGGCGATCAAGGCTGCGGTCGAACGTTGACCTGGCTGATTCAGGGTGCAGTCGATGGCGGACTGCAAGCACTCGTCTTGAGGGAGCCGCACCTCTCGAGAGCCGCGTACGTTGAGCTCGCCAGACGAGTCTCACCGCTCTTGAGACAAGGCTTGATACTGCATGACTCTCACGTCGACGCACGGGGCATTGCAAGCGCCTCGGGATGGGGTCTCCACCTCATCCGGGCATCTGACGTCAGGGCGGTTCGGCCCCACGTCAGGGGATGGCTGGGCGTGACATGCTACGGCAGGGAAGAGCTCGAGCAGGCGACTGCGGATGGTGCCGACTACGCTCTGATCGGTCCGGTTTTCGGCGATGAAGCGAGCGAGGGGGAGGGACGCCCCACGCTGGGACTCGAAGGACTCAGAGGCGTGCTGGGTGAAGGCGTTCTTCCCGCGTTCGCTGTTGGCGGAATTTGTGGCGAGACAGCACCGCTGCTGCTCGACACGGACGTGGCTGGCCTCGCGGCATCGACCTTTCTCTTCCCCGACGATGCCGACGCCGACACCTGTGCGCTGAATGCCGCTACACTGTGTGCAATCATGGCCAGACGGAGTCACTGAGGATGAAGATCCTTCTCGCTCGCCCACCGCGCCGAAATGGCAGCGACGCCGGCCTCAGCGTTCCCCCGCTCGGACTGGCTTACATTGCGGCAGTGGCGCGAGACGGCGGACATGAAGTCGACATTCTCGACGCCTACGCTTTGAACATGTCATGGCCAGCGTTTGAGAACGCGATGAGAAGTCGGAAGGCTGAGGTCCTGGGCCTGACAGCAATGACGCCTACGGCAGACGTCGTCGCGAGAGCCATCAACCTCGCCAGGCCCTACTTCAAACGAATCATCATCGGTGGGCCCCACCCCACCGCCGTAGGCGATCGTGTTTTCTCGGAGATGCCGTCGCTGGATGCCGCGGTCGAGGGCGAGGGTGAGGACGTCATTCTCCCTCTACTCGACTACCTGAGCGATGGCGCAGTCGGCCCCCCGCCGCCAGGAGTGCGCGTACGAGGTGCCCCCTTTCAGCCGGCTCCCAAGCCCGATCCTCGCCGAATCCCCTTCCCGGCCAGGGACCTACTGCCGAACAGCGCCTATCGCTACCTGTTCGCCACCCGGCGTGGTTTTGCGACCATGATCAGCAGTCGAGGCTGTCCTTTTCGCTGCTCGTTCTGCGACAAGAGCGTAGGAGGTTCGCGATGGAGAGCGCGCACCGCATCGGATGTCGTCGATGAGATGGAGCACCTGATGCGGGACTTCGGTGTGGGCTTCATCAACTTCTACGACGATAACTTCACCCTTCACCGGGCCAGAGTCATCGAGATTTGCGATGAAATCCTCCGTCGCGGCCTCGATGTCGAGTGGAAGTGTGAAGGACGTGTCGACAGCGTAGACGCCGAGCTGTTGAATAAGATGCGTCACGCCGGCTGCCGTGTGGTGGCCTACGGGGTGGAGAGCGCGAACCCCGAGACCCTCGCGCTCCTGCGCAAGGACATCACCGTTGAACAGTCGGTGTCAGCGTTCGCGCTCACCCGAGAGGCCGGCATACGAAGCCTTGCCTACATGATCCTCGGCGCACCCGGCGAGGACACACGCGCCGTTCAGGCGTCGATCGACTTCTGCCGATCGATCAAGGCCAGCTATGTGCAGTTTTCGACCCTCTCCGCGATGCCCGGAACGCCGCTGTACTCCCACCCACGGGGCGCTGCGGCAGGGGTGACCAGCCCACTCGATGCCGACCTCGCACGAGAGACACTGACCGACATCGATCCCGCCCAGCTCTCAC
>CAZKOI010000439.1:0-2862 GCA_964554315.1 uncultured Enterobacterales bacterium
GAGCCCGATCCCACCGCGATGGTGGACGCGCCCTTTGCGGGTGAGATGGAAGTTTCGGAGGATGGGCTGACGCTGACCTACACCCCCGATGAGCCGCTGGAGGCATCGACGGACTACACCGTCACCCTCGATTACTGCCGAGGTCGACCCACGATTGAGTTCAGCACCTCCGAGTTTGGTGCTCCACTCGAGGCCAGCACGGATCTTGAGGGGGCCGTCTACACGCTCAGCTTCACCGGCGGCGACATGGTCATCGGCGAGAATGCCGGTGAGCTGATGAACGCCATTTTCCGGTGGCCCATAATGGTGAAGGTGCAAGAGGTTGAGGGCGCATACTTGAACGTCTTGGCTGCGATTGGAAAATCGGGTCCGGGTCCGGTGGAGCAGAACACCTGCGCCAGGACGCTCGAGGTCGACCACATCCCAACGGGCGATCTGCCCTACATGGCGGCGACCTTTGAGGACCAACTCTTCGGCGCTAACGGTGGCTTGCTGCGATTTGATTCGTTTGATTTTGGCGCGACCATCTCTGCCGACGGCAGTGCGATTGGGGGGCTCCGCTATGAGGCGGTGCTCGGCGTCGATGAGATCGTCGCGCTGCTCAGTGAGTTTGGTGACGTGGACTCGGTCTGTAATCTGGCGTCCAACTTAGATATCCCCTGCGAGCCATGCTCGACGGATTCGGATCTGTCCTGTATCCGCGTCGCAGCTGAGCACATCCCGGGCGCTCGGATCGACACGACGCTCGTCCCGATTGCGGAGGCGGGGACCCACCCGGACTGCGAGCCTGACGAGTAGAGATGAATCTCGCTCACCTCCTGGCGTCGATTGCTGAGGGTGGGGCGAGCGGCGCCGACCTTGCGCAGCGTCATGGTGTCTCCCGGAGCATGATCTGGAAGGGTGTCGAGGCCTTGAGGGCAGAGGGTCTCCAAATCGCCGGAGAGGCCGGCCAAGGGTACACACTGACCAACGCCTCGGGATTCGGTCGCCATACACTTGCGTGGCGCCTCGGACGGGAGGTTCATTTCTACTCGGAGTGTGGCTCAACCAATCAGGAGGCCCGCGGACTCGCCGAGGGAGGGGGCGTGGCCGAAGGCACCTTGGTGGTCACCGATCATCAGACGGGGGGCCGCGGTCGGCTGGGGCGCATCTGGGAGAGCCAGCCCGGGGAGAACCTATTGTTTAGCCTCGTGCTCAAGCCGGCTCTGCCCCCGCAGCACGCACCTCTGTGCGTGCTGGCTTGGGCGGCTGCCATGGCGGAAACGATCGGCTGCCAGGTCAAGTGGCCCAACGACCTCGTGACGGCCCAAGGAAAGAAGCTCGGTGGGATACTCGCCGAGCTCGTCGCTGAAGCGGAGCAGGTTCGGTTCATCGTCCTCGGCGTTGGCATCAACGTGAATCAACGGAACTTCTCGGGGCTTCCTGACGCGACCAGCCTCGCGCTCGAGGGTGGCAATGGTCGCGACCGCGCGTCATTGCTTGCGGACCTGGTGGCTGCGATAGAGGCAGAGACCACCGAGCCTTACCCTGACCTTACTCGCTGGCGTGCGCTGTCTCACACCATCGGTCGGAGGGTTCGCGTCGGCGATATCGAGGGGATGGCCACGGGGCTTCGCGACGACGGCGCGCTCCTCGTCGACGGTCGGGCCGTGCTGGCCGGCGATGTCGCGATGGTGGATGGGGAGTGACGTCTTGGTCGTTGAGGGTATGGTCCCGCTTTCTGTGTCCCCCCGCCGATGTGTGGGCACTGAAGACCGATCCCGAGGCTCTTCGCCACGAGTTTGCTCCATTCCTGGCCTTTCGAATGTCGGACGCGGACCGGACCCAAATGATCAACTGCCTATCGGATCGTCGTGGCCCAGCCGAGGTGGAGGCGATGCTGCTTCCGATGGGTGTTCGGTGGCCCATGATGCTGCAGCTCATCACACCCGGTGCCCATTATCGAGACTCTTCGAAGAATCGGATCTACACGGACTGGGTCCACGACCATGTGCTGAGCCCCGCTTCCGACGGCTGCTTGTATCTGGACGAGGTACGGTTTCGGACGCCGTCGTATGGGGGGGCGGCCCTCGCCCGCCTCACGCAGCGTCTGCTGAAACACCGGCATCGGGTCGCTGCTCAGTGGCTCCCCTGCGAAGACGGCACGGTGGGCATCTCTGTTCTGCGGCTGGACTCGCCCCCTCGTGTTGGGTAGAGGGGCGTCCATGCTGATTGGAATCGACGTCGGAAACACCAACACCGTGATTGGGGCGCTTGAGGGGCTCGAGGTCAAGCACCTCTGGCGAGTCAGTACCATTCCCCGAACGACCGACGAGTTTGGGCTCACGCTCCTCCAGTTGATGGAACACCGAGGCCTATCGGCGGACGAGATCGAGGGTGCTGCCGTCTGTTGCGTCGTGCCCAGCGTGCTCTACGCGATTGAGAAGGCGGTTCATCGCTACCTCGGATGCGAGGTCCTGATCGTCGGTCGCGGCATAAAGACTGGGATGCGCGTCCGCACCGACAATCCTCGCGAGGTCGGTGCAGACCGTATCGTCAACGCCGTGGCCGCCTACGAGGATCACCGGGGCCCGCTCGTGGTCGTAGACTTTGGCACCGCCACCACGTTCGACTGCGTCAGTGACGCGGGAGATTACATCGGCGGCGCCATCGCCCCCGGCTACCAGATCTCGGCCGATGCGCTCTTCACGCGAACGGCCAAGTTGCCCAGAGTGCCGCTGCAACGGCCCGAGCGTGCGGTGGGCACGAACACCGTCGCGAGCATGCAGTCCGGCCTGTTCTGGGGTTACGTCGGATTGGTCAATGAGCTTGCTCGACGCTGCAAGCAAGAGTTTGAAGACCGGCCAAGGTGTGTCGCCACGG
>CAZKOI010000440.1:0-2858 GCA_964554315.1 uncultured Enterobacterales bacterium
CGTCCAATGTTGCCGTGGCCACCGCATCACCGAGATCGCTCACCGTACACGTCTTGTCATCTGCGCACCCAGCGACCATTGCCGCCACCAAAATCATCGCCCGCATCGCGCCTCCAAGGCACCGCCCTATCCGAGCGAGCCGCTGACGCGCCAGTCAGCGCGCGCCAGGGAGCGCCAGCTTGTCCACGGCCTTGAGGGTTCCCTCGATGTCCGCGGGGGATGCTGCGAGGCCGCTGTGGACCAATGCACCCATGACATAGCTCAGCATCGCTCTCGCCCGCTCCCTGTCGCCCTCTGTCAGGTACTCCGCTATCCCGGCTTCGTAGACCCCAAAGACGTCGGATACGAGGGCCTCTCCTGCCTCTCCCATGGCTCGACGGTAGTCGATCGCCACCCAAAGCACCGCTCGAATGCGATCCGCTTGGCTGACAATAAATGCCCGCACGGCCTCGAGCCTCAGCTTTGGCTCGTCGAGGGACCCTATCGCCTCTATGGCCTGCGCAACGTGGCCGGTGGCCAGATGTCGGAGCATGCCCTCAAAGAGGTCCGACTTGTTTGGGAAGTAGTGGTAGAGCGAGCCCGTTGAAACGCCCAACGCAGCGGCCAATTGACGCATTCCGAGGCCAGAGAAGCCGTGCTGCGAGAACAAGGCGAGGCTGCCCTCAAAAATCTCGCGCCGGCGCGCCTCATGGTCGATGATCTTTGGCATCAGCGCTACGCTGCTAGGCGCGCTTGCTCTCGATCCACGGTCTGGTCCATGAGCTTAAAATACAGGGGCGGAACGAGCGCTATGAGCACCATTCCGGCGTACCCAGTGGGAAGCTGAGGGGCATCCGCGAAGTGCCGAAGCGCACCATACGGACGCCCTGCATGCGCATGATGGTCCGCGTGCCGAGGCAGCTCAAAGAGCAAGGCCCGACTCATGGGATGATCCGACGTCCACGAGTGCCGGCGACTCACGCGCTCGTACCGACCATTGGGCAGAAGCGCCCTCTGCATGCCGTAGTGTTCGATGTAGTTGACCGTCTCCAGCAGTAAAATGCTGACCAGCGCCGCCCCCAGCCAACCCAGCAATACCAGCGGTCCCAAGAAGCCTCCGACCAGTGCGCAAGCCGCCACTTGTATGACCTGAACATGCAGCATTTGGTTGCTGGTCAGATGAGCGCGGATACCTCGGCCTTGGAGCCGGTCTGCCTCGATGTGCCAAGCGCTCAGCCAGCCCCCCACTACGGAGCGATACCAAAAGGCGTAGAGCGACTCTCCTCGGCGAGCGGTCGCCGGGTCTCTTGGCGTCGCCATCCATCGATGGTGGCCGCGGTTGTGCTCAATGGTGAAGTGCATGTACAGGCTCGGAAGGAGCAGGCCTTGACCGAAGCGGCTGACGACGATCGATGGTCGGTGCCCGAGCTCATGGGCGATGTTGATTCCCGTTGCGCCAAAGAGTATGCCAGCGCACAGCATGAGACCCAGAAACTCCGCCGCATCGGGGATGCCTGCGCTGAGTTGCACGAGCAGCAAGCCGAAGCCAAACCAGCAAAGAATCGAGCCCACGAAGAGCACAGCGTCGTGGCCGACTCGATGGTCGCCTCCAAGTCCATCCGTGCGCTCACCCCGCCCTTTCCACACCAAATCCAGCAGCGGTACCAGCACGAAGTCTAGAGCCACTACGAGCAGCGTCGCGATGCCACCTGACCACAGACCATAGAGGGCCGCGAGGGGGAATATGAGCGGTATGGTGTAGACCCATGAGCGCATTGAGTTGGACTCCCTTTTTATCGAACAGTCGTTATGTATCCCGAGATGTACCCTGTATGCAACAGGAGATTTTTTTGACGACCGAAAACCGCCCACTCTCCGAGGATGAGATCGCCACCTACTGGGCCGAGGGGTGCCTCTCTGGCATCAACGTTCTATCCGTGGCACAAGCAACCACCGCCCGAGAGAAGCTGGCTGCGCTTGAGGACAAAGAGATTCGGAATGACGCTCATCGATGGAGCGACCACAGCTACCAGCCTTGGCAGCAGCGAGGGTCAGCGTGGTGGCACTGGTTCATGGGCATGTGTACCCATCCTACAGTCGTCGGAGCCGTGTCTCAGATATTGGGTCCTGACCTTCTCATCCGCAACGCCGACATCTTCGTGAAGCTACCCGAGAACTCTAGAGCAATCCGGTGGCACACCGACACGACCGCTCCCATGAAAGACGCGGACCAGATGCTTACGGCATGGATAGCACTCTCCGACTCCGTTCCTGTCAATGGATGCATGGAATGGGTCTTGGGCAGCCACCTCATGCCGCTTCCACCCGAGGTCATGGACAAACACACGCTGGCGCTCTCCGAGGCCAGCGGGGCAGAGCTAGACGCCCTGCCGCAAAGGGCCAACATCCTCAAGCCGGGGCAGATGTCGCTACACCACTTCCGGACCATCCACCGATCAGGGGGCAACGAGACCTCTCGACCCCGCATCGGCTTGGTGATCCGCTTTATGGCTGCCACCACCTCCATTCAGGCGGCCGAAACAGGCACCGGCGTGCTGGTATGCGGAGAGAACAAGCCGGGGCATTTCGGCTTGACTCAGAGCCTAAAGGTGACCTGGGAACGTGACACACAGCACCAACTCCGCGCGCTTGCTTGACCGTCCATGTCAATCCTCTTCGCATGTTGGAAATATCACTGGGCGACCGTTTCGGATTTCGGGTAGTCTCGGCTTGGAGAAGTTCACGATGTCACGTTTCACACTGCTAATCCCCATGCTGGCGCTCACAGCCTGCGACCCCGTCAAGGCTGTCAGCGGCTACGACGACCTCGCCACCGATGGTGAAGTGTCGGACCTCGATATGGACAGCGATGACACAGG
>CAZKOI010000441.1:0-2856 GCA_964554315.1 uncultured Enterobacterales bacterium
ACGGAGACCATGTGGCCGATCCTCCAAATGGGTGGCAGGTCATCGCCAGCTCCGACAATTGCCCCGTAGCGGCGATGAGCCGTGGAAATTGGGCGGGCCTTCAGTTTCATCCCGAGGTGACGCACTCGCGACAGGGCGCCCTGATAATCCAAAACTTCTTGTTTGGTGTTTGTGGAGCTAGCGCTGACTGGACCATGGGGTCGTTCATTGAGGAGCAGGTTCGCACAATTCGCGAGGCGGTAGGGCCGGACCATGTGATCTGTGGCATGTCCGGTGGTGTCGACTCTGCGGTGACCGCGCAGTTGTTGCATACGGCGATCGGGGACCAGCTTCACTGCATCTTTGTCGACAACGGCGTGCTTCGAAAGGACGAGCGAGACTCTGTTGCTCGGGAGTTTCAGGACCTGAACCTCACGGTTGTTGATGCGCGAGACCGCTTTCTCTCGGCACTCGCGGGTGTGACCGACCCTGAACAGAAGCGCAAGGTCATCGGGAACCTCTTCATCGAGGTCTTTGAGGACGAGGCCAACAAGCTGGTAGACACGGTCGGCGAGATTCGTTGGTTAGCCCAGGGAACGCTCTACCCTGATGTGATTGAGAGCGTTTCCTTCAAGGGCCCGTCGGCGACCATCAAGAGCCACCACAATGTGGGGGGGCTTCCCGAGCGCATGCGGATGAAGCTCATCGAGCCCATGCGAGAGTTGTTCAAGGACGAGGTCAGGGCGCTTGGCTTGGAGCTCAAGATGTCAGAGGACCGTGTCTACCGTCAGCCGTTCCCGGGACCGGGACTGGCGGTTCGCATCCTCGGCGAGGTCACCGCTGAACGAGTTGCACTGCTGCAGGAGGCGGATGCGATTGTGGACGAGGAAATCCGCGCAGCGGGGTTGTACCGTGACCTCTGGCAGAGCTTCGTCGCGCTCCTTCCGATCAAGAGCGTTGGTGTGATGGGGGACTCACGAACCTACGAGCAGACGGCCGTGATTCGCGCCGTGCATTCAACCGACGGAATGACAGCAAGCATTGCGCACCTTCCATGGGACCTTCTCGAGCGCATGTCGAGCCGAATCATTAACGAGGTCCGAGGCATCAATCGGGTCTGTTACGACATCAGCAGCAAGCCACCGGCGACCATCGAGTGGGAGTAGGCATTTAAGGTGAGCGGTGCTTTTGCCGTCAGCCTGCAAACGGACTGAGGGACAATCACGTTGAAATATCGTGCCGAAATCGATGGCCTCAGAGCATTGGCTGTAGTTCCTGTAATCCTGTTCCACGCTGGATTTGAGCTGTTCAGCGGGGGCTTCGTGGGTGTCGATGTCTTCTTTGTGATCAGCGGATATCTGATAACGACAATCCTCATCGAAGATATCGAGAAGAAGCGCTTCAGCATCGCTTACTTCTATGAGCGCCGAGCCAGGAGAATCCTGCCTGCCCTCTTCTTCGTGATGGTGGCGTGTCTTCCCTTCGCGTGGATGTGGATGTTGCCCAGTCAGATGAAAGACTTTGCACAGAGTCTTGCTGCCGTCAGTCTGTTTGCTCCCAACATCCTGTTCTGGCGAGAGAGCGGCTACTTTGAGGCGGCCGCTGAAGAAAAGCCGCTGCTTCACACCTGGAGCCTGGCTGTTGAAGAGCAGTACTACGTGCTCTTCCCTGTGTTCCTTGTGTTGGCGTGGCGGTTCGGCAAGAACAGAGTCTACTGGATGATTGTCATCATGGCGGTGCTCAGCTTGTTCTTGAGCGAATGGGGATGGAGGAACGAGGCCTCAGCCAACTTCTATCTCGCACCAACGCGTGCCTGGGAGCTGTTCGCAGGCTCGATTTCTGCATTCTTGGTGCAGCGAAGAGGAGTCAAAAAAAGCAATAGTCTCGCGATGTTAGGTCTTATTGCCATCTTCTTTTCCATATTTGCCTACGACGAAAGCACACCATTCCCTAGCGTGTACGCCCTGGTGCCAGTGCTCGGCGTTGTTCTCCTGGTGATGTTCGGCGACAAGGAGACCTATGCGGCAAGGTTTCTCAGCAGGAAGGCTTTCGTAGGCATTGGCTTGATCAGCTACTCGGCCTACCTGTGGCACCAGCCCCTCTTTGCCTTCGCGAGGATCAGACAAGGCGGCATGCCGTCGGAGTCGAGCATGGTCATTTTGTCCTTGCTCTCGATTGGCTTGTCTTACTTCAGCTGGAAGTACGTGGAGCAGTTCTTTAGGGACAAAGAAAAGGTAAGCAGACGTCAGGTTTTCTCATTCTCACTGGTCGGACTCGCGGCGTTCCTGGTTGTTGGCATCTTCGGCAACTACTACACCGATGAAATCGGTTCAGGGAGGTACAACCCGTACCATCGGCTGCAGACGCTGCAGCTTGGGTCCTACACGGGTGACAACAAGAGCCTGCAAGATGAGTCCTGGGCACAGCTTCGTAGTCTCGCGAGTAATGAAGACTATGCGGTGGCGAACAATGCCTATGACGATGAGCTCTGGTTTGACCCCTCGAGCGCGAGACAACGCATCCTTGTCGTCGGCAACTCCCACTCAAAAGATATTTTTAATATCTTGAGTCAGGCCCCTCCCGTTCTCGCGAGGTATCAAGTCGCGAGATTTGGTGATCAACTCCGAAATCTCACCGAAAGCAGCAGGTTGTGGCAGTCGAAAAACTACGCCTCTGCGACCCATGTTTTCTTGGTCGCGCGATACGAAGACGAAGACCTGGATGCCGTGCCAACGATTGTTGAGCGGATAGTCCGCGACGGAAAGAAGGCGGTTATCGTCGAGAACATCTTCGAGTTTCCGGGCGAGGCCTCGGGTTACAGCCTGATCGACAAGGTGGTGTTCAGTCACGCCGAGCAGGACTTGGCCAGCGTGACTC
>CAZKOI010000442.1:0-2843 GCA_964554315.1 uncultured Enterobacterales bacterium
GCCTCGGGCTTGGACCCTGCGATGGCCTCGATGGCGTCGAGGTGCTGAGGTGTGAGTCGCCGAGCGACGGCGATAGCGCCGAGATTCTCGGCCAGCTGCTCGGGCTTGGTGGCACCCAGCAGCACCGTCGACACGTTGGGGTTCTTGGCACACCACGCGAGGGCCAGCTGGCTCATGGTGCAGCCGAGCTCGGCCCGGGCGTAGTCGGTCAGGCGGCGAACCTTGTCGATGACGCCGGTTTCGCGGAGGGTCTCAAGGCGGGCCTGAAGCCACTCGTAGCCAGGCTGGGTCATGCGTGAACCGGCGGGGATTCCCTCGTTGTACTTGCCGGTCAAGACGCCGCTCATCAGCGGGCTCCAGACAGTGGTGCCGATAGCGTAGGGTGGACGAAACAGCGGGTGGTACTCGCGCTCCACCCTCTCCCTGTGAAACAGGTTGTACTGCGGCTGCTCGAACTGGGGTGGCTCCAGGCCCATGGTCCTCGCGATCCATACGGCCTCGGTGATCTGTTGAGCCGACCACTCGGAGGTGCCCCAAGCGGTCGCCATGCCGTTTCGCACGATGTCTGTCATGGCTCGAACCACCGTCTCCGTCGGAGTCAGGGGGTCCGGGCGATGGCAGAAGATGAGGTCGACATAGTCGGCCTGCAGCCGGTCTAGCGCCGCATCCGCGCCCTCCATGATGTGCTTCCGAGAGAGGCCCTTCTCATTCACGCCGTCCCCACCCCAGAAGATCTTGGTGGTGACGAGGATGTCGCTCCGGCGCCAGCCCTCTGGGTCTTCCAGGCGAAGCCGCGTGATGGCCTCGCCCATGATTCGCTCGGCCTCGCCTCGAGGTGAGCCGTAGACCTCCGCGTTGTCGAACAGGTTTACTCCGCCCGCTCGGGCTGCTCGCAAGCATGCCATCGCCCGCTCGATCCCTTCGTCGTCCCGGAGGCCCTCTTTCACACCGAATGTGGCCCAGAAGCCGTAAGAAAAAACAGACACCTGAAGCCCTGTGCGGCCGAGCATCCTGAAGGGCATGGTGTTGGGGTCGGTCATGAGTCCTCCGTCGCAGTGGGGACAAGCTATCCGAGTCTCCACAATGGTCCACATCTACGGTGGAGTCCCGGTGACCCTGTGTGAGGCCGGGCAGCATCGATGGGTTTGGTGGTCTTGAGCCTCGCAACGCCTGATCTAAGATAGGGGCCGGAGGCGTTGATGGCAGGCAGTCTGGGCCCCAGAACCGGTGGAGCGTGGTGTGACCCTTCGAGCTTGGGGTGAGCGCGCTGTGCGGCGTCTTCGCGGGTCAAGACGGCGGGTGAGGGCCGCCGCCATCCTCTTGTTCTGGGGTGGACTGATGGGTCTCTTCAGCGAGCCCGCACGCGCCGCCAAGACAGTGAAAGTGGTGGTGGCCGTAGAGGACGGCGTGCTGAGGTCGAGTGTGCCCGGCACCCTCAGCGGTCGCATCAAGTGGATGGGTGAGCAGCGCGATGTGGCCATGGCGCTTCACGACGATGGGCTGTGGCAGGCGACGGTCACGGGTCCAGAGGCCCGAGCGGTGAGCCTGGAGATCTGGCGAACCGATGTTGATCCAATCCGGCGCCTGTCCCAGACCCTTGAGGTGCTCCCTGCCGGTGATGTGACCCTGAGTTTCGGCATTCGGCGGGGTATCGATGACTCGGCGCTGCGCACAAGCCGACCCGATACACCGATGGATATTCGGGACGACAGCTTGCTGAGGTCGGTGCTTGCGTCGATGTGGGTGCTGTTTGGTGGGCTCGCGGTTCTGGCGGTGGGGCGTCGAGCGTTGAGTCAGTCGGCGCGCAGCACGAAGCCGGTAGCGGTGTCTTGGCTTGGGGAGCTGGGAGTTTGGCTGTTGCTGGCGGCAGCATGGACCTGGCCTGCCATTTGGCCGGGCAGACACATTGTGGGTCGTCACTTCGATGCCCTGGGGACAACGTGGGTGATTGAGGCCGCCGATCGCCTGGGCTTTGACCTCCACGACAGCGCAACCGCTTGGCCGGAGGGCGTTACTTACAGCGCGATCGATTCATGGGTCTTGGCGCTCGTGGGCATCATCACAGACGGCATCCCTGCTCACTGGGTCCACAGCTGGACAGCGGTGCTTGGTGTGGCCCTCTCGGGCTTCGCTGCGAGCAGGCTCGCGCTGGTCATCGGTGCATCACCGCCGTCTCACTGGCTGGCGGGGTTGTTCTATGCGGGCTCAGGGTTGATGGCGGGTTCGCTGCTCGAGGGTCACGTCTATCAGGCGGTGAATCCGTGGACTCCATGGATGGCGTTGGGCCTCGTTCGGGCCTCCCGAGACGGGGCGGGCTGGCGCGACGGTCTCCTCGCGGGACTGTGCTTCTCCGCTGCACTTTTCACGAGCGGATACATCGGCCTCAGTGCGGGGATCGTCGCCGTGGGCTTGGGGGGCTTCGGGCTGGTCATTGCCCGCGACCGCAGGCCGCTCACGGTTGCTGCGGGTGTGGGCTTGTTGAGTGTTGCGCTCTACATCGCTCTCTTTTCCCGTGCCGGCGTTCCCGGCGCCACGTACGCCAGCATCGAAGAGCTACGCCTCGGCTCGCTCACCCTCGACTCGCTCGGGCCTGCCACCGCCGAGATTGATCGCACGCACCATTCCTTTGGGCTCGCCGTCTCCACCTTGATGGTTGCGCTGGCGCTCATCGGCTTGAGGGGAGGAAACGCTCAGCACAAGGTCCTCGGCGGCGTGGCCGTTCTCTGTCTGTTGATTGCCGCAGGGCCACAGTGGAGCTTGGGTGTTGGCCCCGAAGCGCCTAGCGTATCGTCGCCCATCGGCTTCCTGTGGTCGATCCCCGAGGTCCGCTATCTGCGCTTCCC
>CAZKOI010000443.1:0-2828 GCA_964554315.1 uncultured Enterobacterales bacterium
TGTCACCAATGTGTGAATGGAATCTGTGTCTCATGCTCGGCTGGGTCACACAACAGGTGCCACCCAGCCCGGGCTGGCCTCGACCGGTGCAAATGCTCGTGTCACTGAGAGTCTCAGCGATCCATCAGCGTTACGAGGTTAGCGCTCACGTCCCTCGGGATCATCGATCCGTTTCTGCTTCATCCACAAGATGACGTCAAGTTTCCGGAGGGCTGTGACCCGCGGTGAGCCAGCAGGGGTGTCGAGGCCTGCGAGCACAGCCATTGGATCGGCACCAGCAGGCGTCACCTGCAGCGCCTCGCGTAATGGTCGTCGCCAGGCCCGTTCGTTCTTGCAGCCAAGAATTCGCTCCACCTTGTCGTCACGAATCGGGGATAGCGATGGGAATTTCGCCGCAAGCAGCTTCGACGTGGTGACGTACCCCACATCGTGCTGATTACGGATGACCGAATACAACGCAGTCAAGGCATCTTCGAAGGCCGTGCTCATAGAGACAAACGTCTCCGGAGCGCCAGCAGCGACGGCTTCCTCCAACACACAAATGCACTCGGCGAGGAGCCGCGCTGGTTCAGCCGACGTCAGTAGCCACGACTGAGTTTGTGGAGGAACCGACACGCTAAGGCTCCCTACTGCAAGGAAGTCCCAGGAAGTAAACGCGTTGGGCTGAGAGCGCTGAATGAACCATTCGAAGTAGCGACCGGCGTATCCGGTACGGCTGTCTGGAGTCTCTCGGAAGTATTCGCCGAGATAGCCCTCGAGCTCTTCCCTGTTGGTCTCATCGCAGAGCCACTCCCCGAGATTGCTCAGGCCCGTTAGTTCAGTCGGCAAGCTCGACTGCCTCTCTTGGTGAAGGCGTGACTGCCATCCAGCACACGACCCTTATCTCCTCACGTCGGACGGCGGGCAGCGCTGTTGGTTGCTCTGGGATGGGGAGTCCGGTCTCCGTGACGAACCCGAGTAGGGCATCGACTCGTTCCTTCGCCGACATCTCCTCATTGCGAACGATGTCTCGGACGGCTTTGACGACCGCTCGTTCCCAGCGGCCGTTCAACCGTGAGACGAGATCTCCTTGGATTTCCAGCCCGAGGTGTGTGCCGTGTTCGGACACCAATTCGATGGCCTCGCGAAGCGCCTTCTCAACTTTTGGTTGCAGGTTCGCCCAGTCAGACAGCGATAACCACTGCGCGTAAATGTCATCCTGCGCCCGTCTCCACGCCTCGAAAACGCCGACCTGAGCCTCCTGTGACAGTTCCTGAGGAGTTGCGTCTTCCTCGCCTGGATCCGCAGCCACGAGACAGGTCAACGTGTCATCTTCAATCCAAGGAACTGCATCTCCATCAGCTGCACCCGGCCGGTTCAAGGGCAGCCACGTGGTGCCATCTACTGCTACGAAACGGAACCACGGGGTTTCGTAGTCTCCGATCTTGGCGCAGAACACGTAGCCGGGCTGGCGAACCCGGGTGGAAGAGAAACCGCTACCTGACCCGTATGGAAGTTCGAGCACCATGTCGCGCAGGAACGGATCAGAGATCGCTCGGGACAGCCGCCGGCGATACTCCTCACCAGACAGCGCTCCGCTGCCGCCGCCCTCAACGAGAAGAGTTGCGTTCTCGTTGTAGAGATCCAAGATGTCGGCACGGTTGTCGTGCAGCAGAACTTCAACCGAGGCGTCTGCAATCTGGTCAGGAAGCACCGTGCCAACACCGATCGCCGCGTTCGCATAAGCAATCTTGCGTTGCAAGATCTCCTCGAGGTGCAGCATCGTGTCGAGGTTCTCGTCTGGGAAGAACACTCCGATATGAACGCGTCGATGCGGACTGCCGATTCGGTCGATGCGTCCATGCCGCTGTACGAGCTTCATGGGGTTGAACGGCAGGTCGAATGACGTCAAGTGTCCCGCTTGCTGCAGGTTTACGCCCTCGGCAAGCACGTCGGTCGTGATCACGATGTCGAAGTCGTCCGACTCCCTCGGGTTGCCGTCGTCGTCTAGTTCGCCTGCCGTCCTCGGACAGAACCGCGCGATGTCTCTTGCTCGTTCCTGCTGATTTCCCTTACCGCTCGATCCGAACACAGCAGGGGCGATTCTCCCTTTGTACTGCGCCAACGGTGAATCAGCATCCACGGCGTCGATTGCATCCTCCAACTGGCGATGCAAATCAACGACCGTGTCGGAGTAGGTCGAGAACACGATGATCTTGCGGCGGTCGACAGTGGAGACGCCGTTTGGATCGGGACGCTCAGCTTCGGACGCGATGCCTTCCAACTGCTTGAGCAGCGCGCCAACCTTTGCGTCCGGGCCAGCACTGCGTCGTGCCTCTGCAAGTTCGAAAAGTTCCTCCAACAGTTTGATGTCACCTTCGACGTCGAGCCGCAATGCCTCAACCTCGAACTCGCTGGCAGGAGTCACCTGATCTGCTGCTCGGCCATCGAGGGAGTCAAGGAACTCCTCGAGTGACTCCGCTTCAGACCCCGCATACTCCTTGAGCGCATCGCCAATGAGGACAACCCCCTCGTCGAGCGCCTCAACGAATGCACGGTGCGACACGATGAGGCGCTGCAGAGTGTGTGAGAGAGCGGCTGTCGATGACTCGAGTCGCTTCAACAGGCCAGACCGCAACAAACCCACGTTCGTGATCTCAAGACTGTCGACGTCGGCACCTGAGTGATAAAGGCTTGGCGCGTAACGGGCCAACGACAGCCGTGACGGGTCACGATCAGTACCTGAACGGATGACGAGCTCTTCATCGTCACTGACTTGAAGCGCATGGATCACCTGATCTGCAAGGTCAGCTGCAACTATATTTTTGGCTAGATACCTGGCTGCATAG
>CAZKOI010000444.1:0-2809 GCA_964554315.1 uncultured Enterobacterales bacterium
TTCGGCGGAGCCGCAGAGGAGATCGATGGCGATGGGGTCATCGACGAATTCATAAGTCTCTGTCCGCCAGGAGAACTGCCCCTGATCCTCGCGGAGCAGAGCCTCAAGAACCACTAAACCAAGCAAGAATGGCTCCATCGAGTGACGGTTCTGGACAAAAATCTCGACCCCATGGCATGGCATGGCCGCGTGCTTCTGAAAGCGTGGTTCGAAGCTGGCCGGTCTAAATGCCACGCCGCTCAGCCCGGACTCTGCGGCGCCCTTGGTGCAAAAGTCTGCCAGCCGATCCCGATCGATCCACGGTGCGCCAACCAAGTGGAAGGGCCGCGTCGTTCCCCTGCCCTCCGAGATGTTCGTGCCCTCAATGAGGCACATTCCTGGATAAATACCGGCGCACTCTAGGGTCGGCATATTTGGAGAAGGAAACACCCATGGCAAGTCCGTCTGGTCGAGCCATTGGTCTCGGTACCAACCCTCGCAACGAATCACTTCGAGGTCGCAGGCAATCTCCAGATCATCTCGGAAGAACGTTCCAAGCTCCCCCATGGTCATGCCATGACGTACAGCCAGCGGATACGCCGAGACGAAGCTCTCAAAGCCCGGCTGAACGACGTTCCCTTCGACAGAGACGCCGTCGATAGGATTGGGCCTATCGAGAACAATCACCTTCGTTCCCGTCTGGGCCGCCACCTCCATGATGAATCCCAGGGTTGCCTGATAGGTGTAGTACCTCGCACCGATGTCCTGGATATCGAAGAGGATGACGTCAAGGTCAGCGAGAAGGTCCGGGTCAGGACGAAGTGAGTCGGCACTATCGCCGTAGAGCGACACCACTCGTGTCACCGATCCCTCGTCCTCAACCGTAATCATGTCTTGCGCCAGAGCGTCAACGCCGTGCTCTGGAGCAAAGAGCCGAACCACCTTGACGCCGACGGCCTCTAGCGCGGTTGTAATGTGGACCAGGTCGCGGGTGACTGCGGTGTGATTGCAGCAGACGCCAACCCTCGCACCGCGAAGTCTGCCAATATCGCCCAACAATACTTCAAGTCCGGATCTCGCCACGCGCACCTCTATAAAACCATCCCCTATTGCGGCGGCAGCTTCTCGCCCACGGGGATAGGATGCTCCATCGGAGGGCGTGATGGGCCAAGACAAGGCAATTGTTGCAGCGGTGAGAACGACACCAGAGACCGTCATTGAGGACTATGCACGGGTCATGGAGCTCGCTGGGTTCCGTGATGTCCTCGACCCCACCAAGCAGACCATCCTCAAGAACAACATCTCTTGGCACATGCTCTACCCGAGTGCCAACACGACGCCTTGGCAGGTCGAGGGTGTGGCCAAGACTCTACGAGGGGCCGGCTTCGAGGACCTCGTGGTGGTCGAGAACCGCACGGTGGTGACCCAGGCCAAGAAGGGCGAGCACCTGAACAACTTCACTGGAGTTCACGAGAAGTATGGGCTGCCCGTCAAGTACAACTTCAACCCTCACGACATGAAGTGGGTAACCTACGAACCCAAGGGAGAGATGCTCGTCCTCGACCAAATCTTCCCTAAGGGAATCCGCATCCCCGACTACTTCTTCGACCGTAACGTGGTGCACCTTCCGACTGTGAAGACGCACATCTACACCGACTACACGTGCGCCCTCAAGAACGCCTTCGGTGCGCTGCTCGACAAGACACGGCATTACTGTCACTCGCGGATTCACGAGACCCTCGTTGACCTGCTCCGAATCCAGCAAGAGGTTCAGGCGAGCACCTTTGCCGTTGCCGACGGGACAACATGCGGCTCAGGCCCCGGACCACGGACAATGACCCCCGTCGTCAAGAATCTCCTTCTCGCCAGCGCCGACCAGACCGCGATCGATGCAGTGGCTGCGAAGCTCATCGGCTTCGATCCAATGGACGTCCCCTGCATTCGGCTCGCCCACGAGCACGGACTGGGCAAGGGTCGAATCGACGAGATTGAAGTGATCGGCGACATGGACACCGCGGAGGTCAAGCGTACGAACTGGGACTTTGTTGTGGGGGACAACGCGGCCAGTAAGATCGGTGACCTGTTCTGGTTCGGGCCCTTCAAGCCGCTTGCCAAGCTGATGTTTCAGACCCCCATGGTGAATGCATTCATCATGGGGAGCTTCGTCTACCACGACTATGTTTGGTACCCCCTCGAGGGACGCAAGGTCGTCGACGACTGGCTGCAGAACACCGAGTGGGGACAGCTCTTTTTGACCTACGGAAACCCGTTTGAGCAAGAGTCGGCCGGGCTACTAAGCCGGGTCATGCGCTAGAGGCTGACCGCCGAAACTCGTCCAACAATGCAGCACCAACGGGGCCGGACCCTCGGTAGGGCTGCCCATCCATCTCCGAAATGGGGACCAGCTCCTTGAGTGTCGAGCATAGGTAAAGCTCGTCAAAGCGGTCACGTCTCGAGAGGTTGGTGCACAAGACCTCGATACCCAACGTCACGGCCGCTTCGATGATTCCCTCTCGTGTGACGCCTGCCAGGATTCGGCCATCCGCCGGTGGTGTCAAGAGAACGCCCCCCCGGACGGCAAAGATGTTGGAGCGGGTGCCCTCTAGGAGTTGATCATCTTCATCGACCCACAGCACCTCGTCCACACCGGCGTCCATTACCGCAAGCCTGGAGTAAGCCCGTGAAGTGTGCTTCACCGACCCGTCGAGCCATGGTGGTGGCACAAAGAAACGAGTCGCGACAGCCATCGAAGTCGGAGCGGATGGAAGTGGCGCGGAGCGAACGATGCGAAGGCCCCCGGCCGTCACCGTCACTCGGACCATGCAATCGC
>CAZKOI010000445.1:0-2803 GCA_964554315.1 uncultured Enterobacterales bacterium
GACAACACCAGGCGTTTGGAATCGGCTCCGGTCTCGACTTGTCGGCATGGCGGGTCGGTGGGGGCTTGGTTTGTCGACTCTAAGGCGGTTTTTTCTGGTCTTGTTGTTCTCTTGGCCGGCCATGGCGTCTGCCCAAGAGACGCTGTTTCCAATTGTTGAGCTTGACCTTGGGAACGATGCGCGTGTCGAGCGACATCCGACGATTAGGGAAGGCCTCGTGGAGGTGGTCGTTCGAGGGTGCTATCAGGACCTTGGTGCTGTTCTGACGGGGCGAACAAATCCCTACGTAGGCGGAATGGACGCAACCTACAGCGGCTCCGGTGTTTGGGTTGTCAAGGCGATGATGTCTCGGCCGAATGTTGATCTGCGTGTGGCTATCGTGGATAAGCGACTGGTCATTGATGTTGTGGAATCGGTCGGGACGGATACTCAAGAGCCCGATGAAGTGGTTTCCGTCCGGGCCCTCGTGGAGGGTACGGCGCCTGATGCTCCAGCGAACAGAAGCTTTCCACCACTGATGTTTCTCCATGGCGAAGCGATGTCCTACGCCATGACGTCCGATGATTTTGTGCCGATGTTGCCGGCACCGGCAGCAATGCCTAGGTCGACATGGGCGGCAATTGATCGTGCGCGCCAGACGATGCTGACGTCAACCTCGAAGGTCGCACTGGCGCAGGCTCGCTATGAGCTCGGGTGGCTATACCTGGAGAAGGGTTTTGACCGCGAAGCCCGCTATTACTTCGAGTACTTGGCGGAGGATCCGGGGGCGATTCCGGCGCGGGACGTCGCGCTCGCGAGAGCGCGAGCAGCGCTGGCGTGTAGGCAGTGGGACGCCGCTCGTGCGCGTCTCAGAGAGGCTTATCGTTTCGGTGCTCGAGAGTCGGCGGTCGTTGAGGGGTTCGGTGTGGTCTCGCTGGCGACAGGCGTGCCTGGCCGGTCGTTGACGTCCCGAATCCTCAGTCGGGTGACCGGACGTCCAGAGGCCCTTCTCCTTGCCGCAGAGTTGTTGCAGAGAGACGGGTATTACTCGGAGAGCAGGCCGTTGCTCGAAGCGCTTGAGGGACGGGCAACGGGCCGTACGGCAAAACAGGTGGCGCTCAGGCTGGGTGACGCCAGAATGATAGACGGTGAATACGACGCCGCGGTGCGCGCCTATCGTGATGCACCAGCGGGACTCTCAGACTTTCGCATCACGCTCGTCGAGCTTCTAGAGAAGGGTCCAAGCGACTGGGCCAAGGCCGTTCCCGCGTTCACGCAGATGGCCAAGCAAGACGGTGAGGTCGGGGCAGAGGCGCTATACCTTCTCTCTCAACTTGACAGCATGATGGGCAGCCAGGTCGATGCGGTTTCGGATCTCTCGAAGCTCATCCGCGATCACCGTCGAATTGCACAGCGCTCTGATGCCCCTGAGCGCCTCTGGGTCATCTATAAAGAGCGTCAGGACAGGCTTTTGCGTGCTGAGCGTTGGTTTGACGTTGCGGCGCTTCACGAGGGAGCGTGGCATCCGATAGTCAGGCGTGCTGTCGATGATCATGACCTGCTCTTGAGGGTGGCTCAAGCGTATGAAGAGATCGGCCTTCCACATCCCGCGCTTCGATTGACCCAAGAGGTCTATCCACTGCTGTTGGCTTCAGAGGCCGATGATGTGGAGCTGGTGCATGCCCTCGCTCGTTTGTACGGCGAGACCGGTAACCCGGCGGAGGGGCTTCGAACGCTTCGTTACTTGAAAGGCCGACGCATGGGCGCTGGTGCGGGAGTCACAGAGCTTCTTCGAGCCAACCTGCAAGAGCAGTCGGGCGATGTGGAAAATGCTCTCGTGACCCTGAGGCGAGCGTCGCGGTTTCCTGGCCAGCGGGATGCTGCAGCCGTGGCGATAGCCCGCATTGATGCCGAGTCGGGCCGTTGTGGAAGGGCGGCGGGTATTTTGTGGGGAAAGCTGATGACCTCTGCCGGTCAAAAAACTTTTCTCGAGCCACGGCCTTATCTCGCTCTAGCGCGGTGTATGGCCGCCCAGGGCGAAGGAGAGATGGCAGCAGAGGCGGCCCGTATGGCCTCTGCCCGCACGGATTCTCCAGAAGAGAGTCGTTTTGCACAGTACATTGCGGCATCGTCTCGTCAGTTTCCAGGAGGGGAAGAGCGAGACGCGTTAGAGCGCGGCCAAGACATTTGGGCCGCTCTCTCTGAGGACCACCGGGCTGGCCTGGCGCTCGCAGAAGAGGTGGAGAAGAGAAAACGCCCTCAATAGTACTTTATGGTCGATTAAAAACCGCTACAAAGGCGGTTTTTTTTGTCCTTGAAATGCTTTTTCTACTTAAGAAATTCAAGGGCTGACCGAATGGGTGTCGTGGTCGGTTGACATCTCTTGGAGGTCACGATGAGCAACACACTTTTTGACGGTCTTCACAACGGCCTAGGCAAGGTGCTGGACCTCCGGATGCAGCAGCATTCATTGACCGCAGCCAATCTCGCTAATGCCGACACCCCCGGGTACAAGGCCAAGTTTATTCCCTTCGACAAGGTCCTCGGTGAGGCGGTTTCGAGGGGTTCAGGTGTTTCGATGCGCACAACGCACGCGCTTCACAGTGCGGGTCTAGAGGCGAGCACCTCAGACCCCAGCATCTCGGAGATTGAGGCTGCGCCTTGGGTGGCGGACGGTAATTCAGTCGACCCCGAGCGAGAGGCAGTGAGGCTGAAAGAGAATGCCACCTTGTTCAGCGGCGTGAGCCGGGGGCTCGGCCGGCGAATGGCACTCCTAACGTTTGCCGCCAGTAATGGCGAGCGTGGATAAAATCGGAGTTTAGAA
>CAZKOI010000446.1:0-2766 GCA_964554315.1 uncultured Enterobacterales bacterium
CTCCGTCATGCCGCTGCCCACTGAAACGCTGAAGCTCGCCTCGAAACTTCCCTTGATGGCGTAGACCGTGTACTCCCGGTCGATGGGAATGCCGGTGAACTCGTAGGCCCCATTCACATCGGTTTCGTCTTCAGCACGTGCGTCGTGCTCCCCATCGCCCGTGGAGTCGTAGGTGGTGTAGACGTACGCCCCCACAACCCAGCCGCCGCCTGGGTCACAGATCCGACCGCGAATGCCGCCATCGAACGTGCCTGGAGCACCGATATCGCCATCACCGCCTTCGCCCGTAGGGTCGGTGTTCTCGTCTGATGAACCGTCCTCTCCGCCCTTGGCTCCGAGGTCATACTCTGAGCAGCCGAGTGCCAACGTACCTAGCAGAAACAATGCCAGTCTCATTCCTTTTCTCCCACCGCGGTTTTTACGCGCCGCCGAGCCCCTCAAGCCTCGAACACGTACATTCTAGCTCAAAAAAATGATGCGCTGGGTCGGTTTTTATCAACCTTGTGTCATGACACTCTTCTCGAGATCCTGGGTGCTTGGCAAGAGGACGCGAAAGATACTCCCCTTGCCAGGCTTCGACTTCACATCGACGCTGGCGCCCACGGCATGGCACAACCTCTTCACGATGGCCAAACCGAGGCCGGTGCCGCCGGCTGCCCGCGACCGCCCCTTGTCTACCCTGTAGAAGCGCTCGAAGATGCGGCCGTGAAGCGCCGGATCGATCCCAAAGCCAACGTCGATGACCTCGACGAGCACCCGCCCTCCTTCACGCATGGAGGCCCGAACGCTCACCATGCCCCCGTCATTGCTGTACTTGATCGCATTCTCGACGAGGTTCCCGAAGATGTGGCCGAGTGCGTCTCTGTTACTCTGCACATGCAGGCCCTCGTCCACAAACGACTGAAGTGTGATGTCCTTCTCGTCTGCACGCGGGCGCCCCTTATCAAAGGCCTCACGAATCACGTTGGCCAGGTTGAGGTGCGTGAGCGGCATCGACTCTTCTTGCGCGTCGATACGGGCGAGGTGAAGCAGATCATCGAACAATGCAATGAGCCGCTGAGCATTTCGGTGAATGACCTCCACCATCTCGACCGTGAACTCATCCATGGCGGACGTGTCTTCCAGGAGCGTCTCTGCATACCCCGCTATCGACGTGGCCGGCGTTCGGAGCTCGTGCGAGACGTTGGCCACGAACTCACGACGATGGGACTCGGCCTGAGCAAACAGGGTCACATCCTGTAAGATAGCGAGCCTTCCGCCATCCAGCGAGATGACCTTGACCAGCAGTGTTCGGTGCCCGGACTCGAAGTGAAACTCGACCTCCTCTGTCACCGTCGGACTGAGCGCTTCCGCGAGCCGCTCAATTGGAACCGCCTGAATGGGCAGGCGTCCAACCGCGCCGGGAACAATGGGCAGCAGCTGATGGACAGCCGGATTCACCGCCGCGATGCGCCCATCGGCCGTCGTCATCATGATGCCATTCGGTGACCGCTCGATGAGCACCTCGGCGATGGTCTTGGTGCCGCCGCCCTCCGTCATGGTCACTGCGGCTCGCTGCTGAAGCGATACCCCGCACCTCTCACCGTCTGGACCAGGTGTGCCACTGGACCCAGCTTTTGCCTGAGGCGCTTCACGTGTGTGTCCACCGTCCGCGTGTTGAGCGTAGGCGGAAGCTCCCAGACCTCCTCAAGCAGCTCGCCGCGACTGCACATCTTCCCTTCACTGGTCGCGAGGAAAATCAGGAGCTTGTACTCCGTACTTGTGAGCTCTACTTCTTCACCGTTGATCCAGATTCGGTGTGCCCGATTGTCGATACGAAGCCCATCCACCTCGATCTCGTCTGGCACGGACTCTGAAATCTGGGGTTGCGCCTGAGCGCGCCGGGCTGCCGCCTTCACTCGGAGAACCAGCTCTTTGACGCTGAACGGCTTCGGCACATAGTCGTCCGCACCCACCTCAAAGCCCGCGATTCTGTCCTGCTCCTCCGTCCGTGCGGTCACCATGATGACATAGGTCCCCTTGGTCTCAGGGTCCGCCCGAAGCAAGGCGCAGATTTCCTCCCCCGACATGTCGGGGAGCATCAAGTCTAAGAGCAATACCGGTGGCCGATGCGCTCTGAGCAAGCTGAGCCCGTCCGATCCATTCCTCGCGCTGAAGACGTCAAAGCCGGCGCGCTTGAGGTTCATGACGACCAAATTCCGGATGTCATCCTCATCTTCGATCACCAGAATCTGAACCTTGTCGTTCGCGACATCACTCATCTTGGGCTCCTTTTCTAGGGGACAAGGGGCCGTTCCTTTGGGTCCGGCCCGTTCCGAGCGCCATAATCATACAACCGATTGCCGCTCGCGTGAGTTCTCCCGACCATCTCACGATCCCAACGGCTACTGCGAGGGGAGCAGGAACGCCCCAAATACCAAGGGCGAGCGCGAATGTGGACTCTCTGACGCCGATGCCAGAAAAACTAATTGGGAGCCAAATCAAGACGTCCGCTGCGGGCACGACACCGAGCAGCGTAGTGAGCGGAAGCGGTGTTTGGGCGGCGTGGAGAATTCCCCAGACCCCGAGTGCATTCACAACTGCTGCGGCTAACCCAAGCAGGGCCAGGCGAGCCATGAGTCCTCGGGCGGTCCGAATGGCCGCAAAATCGGACCGCCATCGGTCCACCCGTCCTGCCAGCGGCCAGCGACGAGGCCATGGAATGGCGCCAGTCGCAACGATGACCAACAGACTGACGGCCACCACCACGAATACCGCCGCAGCGCC
>CAZKOI010000447.1:0-2756 GCA_964554315.1 uncultured Enterobacterales bacterium
GCATACTTTGATTCGAACGGCGTTGCTCGAAAGAAGGCGTTTCTGAGGTCGCCCCTCCCCTTCTCTCGCGTGACCAGTGGCTTTAATCCGAAGCGATTTCACCCGGTGCTCAAGAAGCGTCGCCCCCACAATGGGACTGATTTTGGTGCTCCAACCGGCACACCGATACGGGCAACGGGAGCTGGAAAGGTCGTCGTCGCTGGTCGAAACGGTGGCCACGGCAACTTTGTCAAGATTGAGCACTCGGGCCCCTATGCCTCGAGCTACTCCCACATGCACAGGATCAAGGTCAAGAAGGGCCAGAAGGTCAAGCAGGGACAGATTATTGGCACGGTTGGGTCAACGGGAATGTCGACTGGCCCCCATCTCCACTACCAGTTCTGGAAGAACGGGCGCTTCGTAAACCCCATGACAATCGACCTCCCGCGCACCGAAAAGCTCTCTCAGAGCGAGCTAAATCGCTTTGTTCCCAACCGAGATATGTGGCTGGACTTCATGGACGGCCAAGAGCGCGGCATCGCTATGTCGGATGCTGAGTAGGCCGGCTAGACTCTCCACATGAACGCTTGGTTCTTGACCTTTAGCGGATGGGCTGCCGCTGCATCGACGCCCAGTGCGGTGGTTGACGTTTGGGTACATGTCACGGATCGAAACGACCGCCAGATTGTATCGGAGCTCGGCCTCGGATTTGTTGAGCAAGCCAATGGACCCTGGATGCGTTTTCACGGTGAGGAGCATCACCTGGGCGCACTCCGTCGTTCCGGGCTGGATTTTCGTGAGGCACGAAGGCCTGCAATGATTGTGGATGCTGGGCACCATTCACCTGCGGAGATGGTGGACCAACTTGAGGGCCTCGCTACGGGTCACCCAGCAACCGTCGAGCTGGTCGACATAGGCACATCTGTCCTGGGCAAGCCGATCGTTGGGTTGCGTATCGGGCGTTCGAGTCGGCCAGAGCGCCGTGTACGGATTCTCGGTGCACACCACGGTGATGAGACCTCGTCTGCCGAGCTTGCCCTACAGGCGGCAAACCAGCTCGCCACCGATCCCGGTCTCTCACACTTGCTCGATGACACTGAATTCTGGGTTGTTCCCCACATCAATCCCGACGGTGTCGAGATGCTGAGTCGATACAACGCGAACGCCGTGGATCTAAACCGAAACTACGGTTTCGAGTGGTCAGCATCGTCGTTCCGGCCCGGTAGCAAGCCCTTCTCAGAGCCGGAGACTCAGGCGGTTCGCGCCCTCGGATCTTGGATCGACTTTGGACTAGGACTGTCCATGCACAGCGGCGCAGCGAACCTAGGCTGGGTGTGGAACTACACGACCGAACATTCCGGCGATGAGTCTCTTTTGAGCGACATTGCCGACGCCTATGCCGAAGAATGCACCACCGACGGCTTCTGGACGACCAACGGCGCCGAGTGGTACGTGACCAATGGCGACACGACAGACTGGGCCTATGGTCGGCATGGCACCCTGGACTACACGCTCGAGGTCAGCGTCAACAAGCACCCTGGACCGGTCGAAATGGCGAGTGTCCTCAACCAGCATCTGTTTGCTGTGCCCGCGATCTTCGACTGGCCATGGTGGACTTCTGGATGGGTGACCGATGCAGAAAACGGACTCCCCGTACCCGCTCGCGTCACCCTGGATGAGAATGGCCAAGGCCTCACCACAGGTCCAGACGGACACTTCTCGCGGCCCGTTGCGGAGCATGAAGCCGTCCTGACCATCTCCTCGCCCGGCTACCAGACGGAGGTCGTGACGGTAGAGCCATGGACTGGCCCCATTGAAGTCGAGCTCGCGCCTGAAGCGCTCTCAGCGGTAACGGCCGTCTCACCATGGATCAGCCATGACGGTTACTTTGAGCTCGACGGAGAGGCCTCAACGGTCGTCCTGTCTCGGCTCGGCCACGACGATGTATATGCAAGCCCAAGTGGAGCGGGATGGGTGGTCAGCGACCCCACCATGAACCCCGGACCGTGGACGATAGTCATCGACGGCCACGTCCGCCCAAGAGCGTTGTTCCTTCCCGAAGACGGTGATGAAGTGCGGCTTATCGACATCCACTACGGTGAGAACAGCGTCGATCTGGAGGTCGCTGGGCTTGGGCGGGGCGCCAGAATCTGGCGTCTTGCGGGCACTCGGCGGCAGTTCGTCCGTGTCGCGGCTGTGGTCGATACCGAGCGTGGAGTTTTGACTATTCCTCGCGATGAATTCGGTGATGGCGAGGACCTCATCCTCTGGACACGGGGACGCCAGCTCGGCATCCCAGCGGGCGACTTCGACGCGCCGCCCGTCCCTGATGACTCCGACAGTGGTGATGTTCCATCTGAAGACACCGCCCCACCATCGCCCTGGAGTGAGCCGCCAACGGAGAGCGACTCTATCGATGATGGTGGCAAGCTCAGACCTGGCGGATGCCAGGTCGCCAGACCTCTCCGCTACCCGCACCCCATCTGGCTGGTTACCCTCCTCGGGCTCGTCCATCGTCGGAGGTTACCGTGCGCAAAGCCATCCTGCTTCTCACTGCCGCCGCTTGGCTGACCGGATGCAGCCGCGAGTCACTTTACGGTGGCAGCGATTTTTCTCAGGACGTCCACGACTCCTTCGCCGACTGCAATGAGGCCGAGATCAAACGCCTCGCCATGGCCCACAACATCCAGACTGCCTTTGGGCGCTGTGGTTCGAACCGATTTTCCCACTTTGCCTGGTCCCCCGATGGCGTTCACCTCTACTTCCAGCTGACCCAC
>CAZKOI010000448.1:0-2741 GCA_964554315.1 uncultured Enterobacterales bacterium
GTATCCGATCCCCAGCTCGTCAAGAACGTCGCCTGCTGCACTCATTACGGGCAGATCAGACTTGCTGCCCATCAGGATACCGACCTGCACTGGATTACTCACTTGAAACTTCCTCCTATATCTTTGCGCCAATCGGCGCCGTTAAAGCTTATCTTTGAGACAGCCCCGTAAGCCGCTTGAGCAGCCACTCCGAGGTTTGAACCGTGGGCGGTGACGCCCAGAACCCGCCCGCCAGCGCTTAGAATCCTACTTCCTTCACGCTTAGCGCCGGCGAAAAACACTTGCGCGTCCTCCGAGGCGGCGTCGATGCCCGTTATCGAGAACCCCGTTTCGACCGAACCGGGGTAGCCACCCGACACCATCACCACACAACAGGCAGCTCCCCTACGCCACTTGAGCGGGCGAGAAGGAAGCCCATCCCTTGCAGCACCAAGCATGAGAGGCACAATGTCCTCGTCGAGCATCATCATGAGTGGCTGGCACTCGGGATCACCGAACCGTACATTGAATTCTAGGACGCGTGGTCCGTTCGGCGTAAGCATCAAGCCGGCATAGAGCACGCCTCGAAACGGCCTCCCCTCAGCTGCCATCCCGTCAACGGTTCGCTGCAGGACGGACTCGGCAATTTCAGCCAGAAGGGCCTCCGAAACGTCCGGTGGAGGACAGATGGCACCCATTCCGCCGGTGTTAGGCCCAGCGTCATCCTCAAAGCGGCGCTTGTGGTCACGACAAGGAAGCAGCGGCACCGCCCGGAAACCATCGCACAGTGCGAGTACACTGACTTCGGGACCTGTCAGGCACTCCTCGACCACTACACGATGGCCCGCCTGGCCAAAAGCGCCAGCGAACATCGAGCGTATGGCATCCCGAGCCTCTTCGGCAGTGCTGGCCACGACGACGCCCTTTCCAGCTGCGAGACCGTCGGCCTTCACGACACAGGGACCCGTCACCGCCTGCAGTGCGCCCTCTAGATCCTCGTGACTGGACCATCGTGCGGTTGGAATACCGTGTCTGTCCATGAAGGCCTTGGCAAACTCCTTGGACGTCTCTAGCTGCGCCGCGGCCCTCGAGGGACCAAAGACGGCGATGCCGGCTTCCCTGAGTCGATCGGACAGGCCCTCCGCCAACGGGCCCTCAGGCCCAACGACCACCAGGTCCACGGCCCTCGCTCTAGCCTCCTCGACCAGGTCACCTTCCAGCGGAGTGCACCCGACTGGGAAGCCCGGATTCGCTGCCGTCACCAGAAGCTCGGCCACGAGCGGACTCTGCTGAATCTTCCAGGCGAGTGCACCTTCACGACCCCCACCACCGACCAGCATGATCTTCATGCGACCTCCCAATGGGGCGCGTCTATTTGTTCTCCTGGAGCACGGCAAATCTTCGTTCGCGAATGCGGGGATCCCAAGGCGCAATTTTCTTGGCCGCCTCCAACATTTCGATCGCTTCCCCCGACTGTCCGTTCATCGCGAAGCTATCTGACGCCCAAATTATCAGGTCAAGTTGCTGAAGATCTCCCTTGACCGACCGCTGTAGCGGCTCGATGGCCTCGGACCATCGTCCGAGACGGGCCAGTGAACGTCCACGCACACTGTGCATCAGCGCCAAGCTCGGCTTCCGGCTCACCACGGCGGTCGATGTGTCGAGAGCAACCTCCCAGTCCTCAGCCTCAAATGCCGCTAACGACACGGCGATCAGGACCTCGAGGTCGCTCGGTCGGCGTGCCCGCGCCTCTCTCAACATCTGATAGTAGCCAGGACGCCTCGTCCACCACGCGAGGATTGCCTCAACAACGTCCCTGTCTGCCTCGAATCGCACGTCCCGCTCGATGGCGTCCATCAAGGGGCGCATCAGTCGACGTCGTGGGGGTGCCTCTAAACCAACCCCCTTTCTTGGGTCGATGATGAGTGAACGAAATGGCTCGAGAGGCACCATTGCACGAACAGCAGCAACTGCTGCCCCTGTGTTCCCTGAGCGAAGAGCAGCCCATGCAGCCTCCTCACCGACTTCGGGTGAAGAGGGGTCTATGCGCATGGCCTCGTCGAGCTCCGACCGCGCCAAGCGTAGGCGCCCCATGTCAATGTAGGTTCGAGCAGACCAGAGGTGCACGAGCGCGGCATTAGCGGGCTCAAGCCCTTCCACATCGACGGCCTGAAGCAACTCCTCCGACGCCGCGTGGTCTCCACTCTTGAAATGGATATCGGCCAACAATATCTGCCCGGGTACGCTGGATGGGTTGACCTCCAAGATAGAGTCCACGATGTCTCGCGCCCTCGCGAGATCTCCGGTCTGAATTTCGAGCTGGGCTGCCTGAGAAAGAGCGACATCTCGACTGGTGTGACCTGACAAGTGTGGGGTCTCGACGAGTTCCTCGAAGGCCTGGCGTGCGGCCTCGACCCTGTCACCCAGCTTGAATGCGAGACATGCCCTGAGGTGAAGAATCTCAGCACGCTCGGTACCCAGTCGTCTGGCGTTGTCGGCGGCCGAAAATGCAGCACTCCAACGCCCTAGAGCGGCTTCCATCTCTGCCTTGAGTTCCCACGCCCGGAGGTCATTCTGATCCTTCTCGAGGAGCGAACCGATCGCCTCTGACAGCGCTGCCCAGTCCTCTGCGGCGAGCGCAGTATCTCCCATGACTCGGAGGCCAAGGGGCGATGCCAGCACCCGTTCACCTAGCGCCCTCAATCCCTCGACATCGAGTTTGGACCACGCATACATGAGGCCACACAGAGGATCCTGCGCGG
>CAZKOI010000449.1:0-2736 GCA_964554315.1 uncultured Enterobacterales bacterium
GATGGCATCGTCGGTGCCGTGTATCACAAGTGCCGGAGCCTCGATCGCTTCAAGCTGATCTCCCAGGTCAAAGGTTTCCCAGGCCTCCCATTGTCGGGCAATTCCAACGGGACTGACCGGATGCCGTGCCCTCCAGCGCGCGAGGCTGTGGATTCGCTCCGGATACCGCTGCACATAGGTCCGACCAAACAGCAACGGAGCGACCTGATCCCCCCATGTTTTCGCGTCCCCGCCCGACAGGTTTCGCAAGGTCGCATGGGCATCGACCCGACTGGCCGTGTGATGAATGCCTCCGGCGCTCGTGCCCCCAACCACCAGAGACTGCACCCGCTCCGGCCAGCCTGCAGCCAACTGGAGGACCACACGACCGCCAAAGCTCAGCCCCACAAAGTTCGCCGAGCCAACGCGCAGCTCATCGAGTAGGCGGATCAAGTCCGCTGCATAGTCCGCCATATGGACCGGCGCATCGACCACTTGAGAGCGACCCATCCCACGGTGATCGAAGGTCAGGACTCGGTAATCCCTTGAGAAGTCTCGGACCTGGAGCGTGAAGGCCGCCTGGGCGCCCCCCAGACCGTTGACGAACACCAGGAGCGGAGCCTGTTCAGGTCCTGTGAGCGTGTAGGCGAGGGTGGGATGGCTCGATGTGTAGCCGAGCATCAGCGGCTCTCCATGACCGCACCTAGCCATCGAGCCGTCTCCTCGATGGAGGCCCCTGTCCGCGCCGCGAGGTCGCTCACCTGATCCTCTCCAATCTTCCCGACCCCAAAGTAGCGGGACTCCGGATGGGAAAAGATCCAGCCCGATACGCTCGAGGCCGGCTGGATGGACATTCCGTCCGTCAGTGAAACGCCGATGCGCTCCTTGGCCTCGAGCAGCTCAAAGATCTGAGCCTTTGCCCGATGGTCCGGACACGCGGGATACCCCGGCGCGGGTCGGATCCCAGGGTAGGACTCACCCAAGAGGTCGCCAAGATCGGGAGACTCCTTCGGACCAAAGCCCCACAGCTGAGATCGGACCCACCAGTGAAGTCGCTCAGCGCTTGCTTCCGCCAGCCGGTCACCGATCGACTGCAGGAGAATCGCGGCCATGTCCTGGTTGTTCTCCCGCAACTGAGCCGCCGTCTCGTCCACCCCCGTCCCCGCGGTGACCACAAATGCACCGATCCAGTCGGGCGTACCTCTGGGTGCGATGAAGTCGGAGAGGGCCAGACTCGGCTGGCCGGAAGACTTCTGAAGCTGCTGCCGCAGCGTCGACACCACCTGCGCAACCTCCGTGCGGGTCTCATCCGTGTAGATATGGATATCATCGCCGACGGTGTTGGCCGGGAAGATGCCGACGACGGCTCGCGGCCGAATAAAGTGCTTGCGCTCGGCCCAGTCCAGCTGCTCGTTGGCTTGCTGGAAGAGCGCTCTTGCCGCCTCCCCCATGTCGGGATGTTCAAGGATCTGCGGGAAGCGACCCTTGAGCTCCCAGGTATGAAAGAAGGGCGTCCAGTCGATAAAGGGTCGGAGGTCCAGGACAGACTGCTCGATGGTGTGGACGCCGGGCTGAGCGGGAGGCTGCGGCTCGAAGGCTAGGCGGAGTCGGTTGGCCCGCGCTTCTGCGAGGGACAGGCGAGGACGGGCTTGGCTCTGCGCTCGGCGGGCTCGCGTCTGAGCATAGTCATCCTCAATCGATGCGAGATAGTCCGCGCGTAAGTCTTCACTGAGGAGATTGCCCACGACGCCCACCGCGCGTGAAGCGTCGAGAACGTGAATGACGGGCGCCGACCTCGCCGGAGCTATCTTGAGCGCCGTGTGGAGCTTGCTGGTGGTCGCTCCGCCGATGAGGAGCGGCAGGTCGATGCCCGCGCGCTGGAGGTCGGCGGCAACATGCACCATCTCGTCTAGGCTGGGCGTAATCAGGCCGGAGAGGCCCACCACATCCACCGCATGGTGCTTGGCCTCATTGACGATGGTGCTGGATGAAACCATCACCCCCAGATCGATGACCTCGTAGCCATTACAGGCCAGCACCACGCCCACGATGTTCTTGCCTATGTCGTGGACGTCTCCCTTCACGGTAGCCAGCAAAATTCGACCCTTGCCCGAGGCCCCGGCCTGCTCCGCCTCCAAGAAGGGCAGCAAGACGCCTACAGCCCGCTTCATGACACGAGCGCTCTTGACCACTTGGGGGAGGAACATCTTCCCCGCACCAAAGAGGTCTCCGACCGCGTTCATGCCGGCCATCAAGGGCCCTTCGATGACGTCCAGAGGCCGTGCCAGACCTTGACGGGCCTCTTCGGTGTCAGCCTCAATGTACCGATCGATGCCATGAATGAGTGCGTGCTTGATGCGCTCATCAACCGAGGCCTCGCGCCACGACAGATCCTGCACTCGCTTGGTCCCAGTGCCCTGGTAGCGGTCGGCCAGGGAGAGGAGGCGATCCGTCGCGTCAGACCGCCGGTTGAGCACCACATCCTCCACATGCTCACGAAGCTCCGGATCGAGGCTGTCCATCACAGCGAGCTGCCCTGCGTTGACGATCCCCATGTCCATTCCGGCCTGGATGGCGTGGTAGAGGAACACCGAGTGCATCGCCTCACGTACAGCGTTGTTGCCCCGAAATGAGAAGCTCAGATTGCTCACACCGCCGCTGATTCGAGCGCCCGGTAGCGTGGCCTTTAGCTGGCGGGTCGCCTCGATGAAGTTGACCCCGTAGTTGTCGTGCTCCTCGATACCCGTCGCAACAGCA
>CAZKOI010000450.1:0-2733 GCA_964554315.1 uncultured Enterobacterales bacterium
CGAGGGCCGTCCAGGCGAGAGAGAGGGTCTTCATCGGTGGTTCACGGATTCGCTTAAGGAGTGGAACAGAACGACGGCCTCAACGCTCGTCGCAAGAAAGCTTCGTGTAGACCACCCGTTGGTGCGCGGAGTGGAACTCCGTCGAGACGACGTGCAGCGTGTCTCCCGGCCCCCAGTCCATGTCAATGGTGCGCTCGGTGCTTGGGCCTTCGGTCGTGGTCCATTCACCGTCGAAGAGGGCCGCGTGCATAAGGTAGCTGTCCGTAAGCCAGTCGCCGTCGAGGACCTGGTGGTGCCACATCACATGGGGACGTCCCATGCTATCGATCTCTACGCGGGGCTCGGTCGCGGCGGCCGACGTGTCCAGTGTACTGGTCACCCATGAGCCGGTCGCGTCCGACGCGACGTGAACTCTGCTTGAGTAAGACCCATCGATGGGGGCACTCCAAGCCACCCACCGCGTGCCATCCGGCGCAACCCCGACCATGGGCTGGCCCTCTGGAGATGATGTCGTCGGAATCTCCTCGGACACCCAGATGTCGAGTTCATCCAGCCGACTCACCATCAGCGCACCCTCCTCGTTCAGCCAGGCGAGGTGAACATCCGACCCGTCGAGCACCAGAGCCAGCCTCTGGTCGCCATCCCCGAGACCGATGACGGAGCTAAAAGGCAACGAATCGCCGACCGATGAGTAGCGCTTGTAGGATATGTTGGGGCCGGAGTTACCGACCATGTGAATGCGACCCATCGTGTCGACCGCGATGTCTTGGTTGGTGTAGGTCGCGCCGAAGAATCCGTTGTAGAGGAGGGTCTCGCCCGTGACATTGGAGACGAGGTCCGTCTGAAGGGGAGAGCTCGAAGCGTCGAGGTGCGCCGAGTAGAGGTGATTCTCCGCGGATATGTCAATGGCGACGTTACAGTAGCTCGGCGTGCCCGTCATCTCGACGCCGATGGCTGTCCATGGAGCGCTTGCGCCGATGCCCAGCCAGGTCATGTCGTCGTCGCCCTCGGCCACAACGACGGCAGGAACGCCGGCTGAAGACACCGCAATGGCTGGGCAGATGTAGCGGCCATCATTCTCCGCAAGGTCGAGGGTCTCGGTGGCCGTGAACGCGCAGGAAATGTCGGCATCCGCGTCGGCATCCGCATCCGCGTCGGCATCCGCATCCGCATCCGCGTCGGCGTCCGAATCCGCGTCGGCGTCCGAATCCGCGTCGGCATCCGCATCCGCGTCCGCATCCGCGTCGGCATCCGCATCCGCGTCGGCGTCCGAATCCGCATCGGCGTCAGAGTCCGCGTCAGAGTCCGCGTCCGCATCCGCGTCAGCGTCGGCATCCGTATCGGGGGTGACAATGACGGGAGGGGGTGCGCCCGCCTCTTTTGATCCCCCACAGCCTACGAGGATAAACCCCAGAAGAGCAAACCGCTTCATCACCTATTTCTCCGTCTCGAGCTTAAGACTAACGCCGCACCTCGCCTAGTCATCAGCACCCTTTCTTCGCACTCATCGGCCTCCACGGTAACCCCCCAGAGCGTCTGACCGAGCGCCGATCTACTCGAGTGCACCGTCGAGGATCCAGTCCTCTATGTCGGCTATCTGGGCAGGATCGAGCGACCCCGAGGGCGGCATCTTGCCCGCGCCCGTGCGCGTGACACGATCGTACAGGACACTCGTGGCGGGTGAGCCTGGAACCACCCTTCCGCTCAGCAGGTTGTCATATGCCACCGACTCGGAGCCCATGTTGAGCCCGCCGGACGGAAACGAGCCGCTGTGGCATCCCGAACATCGAGCACTGATGGTCCCCGTCCAGACCGTGCTGAAGGTGACCGCCTCCTCAAAGCACACACCGGTGGCGCCAGGTGTGCCTCGATCGCCGCCGGCCCCTGGGATGTCGTCGATGGCCTCACACCAGTTCGCGACGTCGTCGTTGCTGACCGAGTCTTCATAGAGGGTGTCGAGCTGCCAAGAGCGCCCCGCCGCGATGCCGGCCCCACCATAGTTCGCCGCCATGTCGATGAGAATGGCTCCGTTCCACAGCGAGATCTCATCGCCCGCGTTCCCAAACGCGAGCGTGCCATACCAACCCGCGACGTCAAAGTCGTAAGCAAAGGTGGTGCCGTCAGACACACCGAGCACGACGTACTCACCCGGTGCCACGATCACAGGCTCGGTGATCTCGCCGTCGGTGCCGCCGGTCTCCATGATGATCAGACCGTCCAGGTCGACCGATCCATCCGTCATGTTCTTGATCTCGATCCACTCGCTGGAGGCATCGGAACCAAAGGCCGGATTGAACATGATCTCGGTGATGGTGAGGTCGCCGTCGAGCAGGTCAAACACGCAGTAGTCAGCGGTCTCTGCACAGTCGTCGATGGTCAAGATGCCGTCACAGTCTGCATCCTCAGCAACCGCACCAAGGCTCGCGTCATCGTCGCTGCAGTCGTCCGCTGTGAGCACGCCGTCGCAGTCACCGTCATCGGCCCACGCTCCCAAGGCCCCATCGCCGTCATCGCAGTCCTCCGCCGTGAGCACGCCGTCACAGTCACCGTCATCGGCTCGGGCTGTCGAGCCGGCGTCGCCGTCGTCGCAGTCCTCGGCCGTCCGCACGCCGTCGCAGTCGCCGTCATCGGCCACCGCACCCAAAGACGCGTCACTGTCGTCGCAGTCCTCGGCCGTCAGCACGCCGTCACAGTCACCGTCATCGGCTCGGGCTGTCGAGCCGGCGTCGCCGT
>CAZKOI010000451.1:0-2726 GCA_964554315.1 uncultured Enterobacterales bacterium
TATGCCTCTTGCCAGATTGATGAGGACTGGACCATTCTCAATTCGATGATCAAGTGGCTGAAGTTCGGGTTCGGTCAGGGAACCGAGCAAGCGAACGTGCTTATTAGGGCTGGTTTGATTACCCGCGAGGAAGGTGTTGAGATCGCCATACGCCTTGACGGCGTGTGTTATGACGCGAACATCGAGACGTTCTGCGACTACATCGGACTGTCGGAAGTTGAATTCTGGGAGACGGCGCGAACTTGGACAAATAAGGAACTCTTTGATGTCAACCGGGCAGGTCGTCCCGCTCCTCGCTTCACGCCTGGCACCGACTTCACTGGATCCAGCTGATGGCGTCGGGACCTTCACGACGCCTCGCGATAGCGATCGCGGACTACCGAGTTGGAAACGTGCACTCGGTGGCTTCGCTGTTCTCGGAGTTGGGACATCGTGTCGGTGTCTCTTCCGCAAGCGGGGAGATCCAGAACGCTGACGTTCTCGTGCTACCCGGTGTGGGATCAGCACGAACAGCACTCACCGAATTGAGGAATCGGGCCCTGGACGACGCCATCCGTCACCGCTGCGAGCTTGACCTACCTGTCATCGGGATTTGTCTCGGGGCCCAGGTGCTCTTGGGGGCGAACGAGGAGGCAGGCGGTGAGGAGGGCATCGCCGTGGTCTCCGGTTCCGTAAGAAGGCTGGACTTAGGCGGCACGAACACGGGTTGGAGAAGCCTGCACGCCGAGCAGTTGGGAGAGGTGGGCTTAAACCGCGGACTTCGTTCCACCTCCACCTTCTTCTTCAACCATGAGTTCCAGGTGCATCTCGACGAGGCAGACGTGGAAGTGGTTGAGTCGATCGCCCCACCGGTACCCGCCGTCTTCGTGAGTGGACGGACGATAGGAGTTCAGTTCCATCCCGAGAAGAGTCAGGCATCCGGTAAGCGATTCATGAAGAACGTGTTGGAGCATGTCCTACGTTAAGCGCCTTGTCGCCGTATTGAACTGGCGACATGGTGGGCTTGTTAAGTCGTATGGCCACAGTATCTGGAGACCGAGCCTGAGGCTGGAGGCTGCGCTCCGCGTGCTCGATCGCTGGCAGGTCGACGAGATCGTTCTGCTCGACATCTCGAGGAATTCAACGCTTGACGAGGGAATGCTGGAGGCCTTGAAAGTTGCCCGCCTTTCGACTCCCCTCGCTGTCGGAGGCGGAATCAGATCGGTACGGGATGTCGAACGCGTTCTGCAAGCTGGAGCCGACCGGGTCGTGCTGGAGACGCTCTTGCTCGACGATGATCCAAATGCTGAGACGATCACACAACTCATCGGCCGACAGGGCGTCATCGGCTCCTTGCCCGTGGTACGTGACGATCACCAGCCAGCCGTGTGGCGTCCGGGCGCCCCCGACACCCGTCGCCCCGCGGACGTTGCCCTTGAGTGGGTTGAGCGCGGCTTGGTTTCCGAGGTGTTGGTCAAGGATGTTGCTGCTGAGGGCTTCGAGAGTCAGTTCACTCTCGATTTGACTGGTGACTTCCAAGGGCTCCCCCCAGACTCGGTCATCTGGTTTGGAGGACTCGACGCCGCTACGGCGTGCGAACTGCTGTCCCGCTCAGAGACGTCCGCCGTGGCCTTCGGTAACCTTCTCTTCCACTCCGAACTCGCGGCAGTAACTCTCCGCACTCAGCTTCGGCGTCGTGCGTTGACACAGCTTCGTCGTTGGAGCCCCGCATGAGTCGAGTGCGCTGCTCTCGCTGTTTGTACTGGTCGGATCACCCGCTCGGGATCACCTTTGGACCCGATGGAGTGTGCTCTGGTTGCCGAACTCACGAGGAGAAGACCAGCCTCGATTGGGATGGGCGCCTCTCGCTTCTCGAGGAACGTCTGAGCCGGATTCTTAGGAGGCGGAGCTCCGATTACGACTGCGTGGTGGCGGTGAGAGGAACGCCGGAGTACTTCTACGAGATCGATGTTCTGACTAATCGATTGGGTCTTCGGGTGCTCGCCGTGAACTACAACTCGCAGTTCGGCAGCGCGGTCGGCATTCGTAATCTCGCTCGCCTTCGAGATCGCTTCGATCTTGACTTCATGAGCTACACCTCCAACCCAGCGATATACCGAAAGTTGGTAAGGGAGTCGATACTGCGGCTTGGGTCACTTCGCTGGCCCGCGCTGGCGGGTGAGACGCAGCTTCCAGTGCAGATCGCCTTGGAGCGACGAGTGCCGATGGTGATCTGGCCCTACCACCAGCCAACCGAGATGGTCGGTACACATTCGTATCTTGAGGAGATTGAGATGACTCGGGCTGGGAGGCACTCTTTCGACCTGATGGGAGTCGAACCAAGCGACATGGTTACCCACCGTGGTCTCCTTCAGCTCCACGAAGTGGAGGATCTTCACTATCCGTCCGATGGTGAACTCGATCGGAGTGGTCTCGTGGGCCTCTATCTCGCGAACTATTTGCCTTGGGACAGTCGCCGATATGCGGAGGAGGCGTTCAAGCATCTGGGAGCGCTCGCCGCGCGAAATGAACGCACTTTCGATACGTACGACCGAGTTGACGATTTGACCTACATGGGCCTGCATGACCTCCTTAAGGTCGCGCGCCACGGCTTTGGTCGGGTCACCGACTCATTGTGTCGCGAGATCCGCTTTGGGCGAGTTGACCGAGACACAGCTATCGAGCTAGAGAGCTTCTATCTGGGACATTACCCCGACAAGTTACTGACGATGTTCTCCGAGTGGATC
>CAZKOI010000452.1:0-2724 GCA_964554315.1 uncultured Enterobacterales bacterium
ATGCCCTGAAGCCTCAATCGGGTCGTGATCGACCCACTCCGTGGTACTCGAATCCGGCCTCCTCGACCACCTCTGGCACCAAAACGTTTCTCCCATCGAAGATCACCGGCTGCCGCATGCACCCGAGGAGGGTCTCGAAATCAGGATTGCGAAATTCGCTCCATTCGGTCACCAAGACCAGCGCATCCACTCCGTCGGCAGCCTGTTCGAGCGACTCCACAAACGAGATACGCTCAAAGCCCACGACTCCAAATAGCGCAACTCGGGCCTCCTCAATGGCCTCAGGGTCCGTCGCCCTCACACTTGCCCCCGCGGCCAGGAGCGCCTCGATCAAGACCAATGCTGGAGCCTCCCTGACGTCATCCGTGCGAGGTTTAAAAGCGAGCCCAAGCACGCCGAATGTGAGTCCTTTCAGATCCTCACCAAATCGCGCCATGATCTTGTCGGCCAGCACGCGCTTTTGCCGCGTGTTGATGGCCTCAATGGCCGCGGGAATCGCGAGGTCAACCCCGGCCTCTTCGCCCATCCAATGCAACGCCCGGATGTCCTTCGGAAAGCACGAGCCGCCAAACCCAGCACCCGCAAAGAGAAACTTTGGACCGATCCGTCCGTCACTGCCTGTCCCGAGTCGAACGGACTCAATGTCCGCGCCAACGGCCTCACAGAGGAGCGCCATCTCGTTCATGAATGAAATCTTCGTCGCCAGCATGACGTTGGCAGCGTACTTGGTCAGCTCCGCAGATTGATTGTCCATGAAGATGATTGGACGCCCCGTCCGAACAAGGCCTCGATAGAGGCGCTGCATCACCTCCACTGCCTCGGCGCTGTCGCAACCCACCACGATGCGATCGGGGTATGTAAAGTCTTCGACCGCTGCCCCTTCCTTGAGAAACTCGGGGTTTGAGACCACATGAAACGGATGAGCGGTGAGGCGGGCAATCCTGGCCCGAACCATGGACGCTGTTCCCACTGGGACGGTTGACTTGATGACCACGGTCGTTGGACCGGTGATGTGCCGACCGATGGCGTCGGCCACATGCTCAACGGCGGTGAGGTCCGCGCGGCCATCGTCAGCCGACGGCGTGCCTACCGCGATGAAGATCACATCGGCGTTGGCCATCGCATGGGCTCCGTCGCTGACAAACGAGAGCCGCCCCTCTCTGCAAGCCCGCCTCAAGATATCCTCTAAGCCAGGCTCGTAGATCGGAACCCGTCCAGCGTTGAGCATGGCGATCTTGTCGTCATCGCGATCGACGCACGTAACCCTGAACCCTTGGTCCGAGAGACACGTACCGACCACCAGTCCGACGTACCCTGTTCCTACAACGCAAATGCGCATCTTCCTCTCCGCCTACGAAGCCGCTCCCTCTTCCGGTTACCGCGGCCTTGATTGCCCCGCCACCGCTGCCCCCATACTGTCTTCCCTTCGACTGCGGTTTGACACCACGGTGTAGAGCAGATAATCCGCGGGGCCTGCGGGATGTTCCCGCCACCTCAAACTTAATTTTTGGAGCAAAGATGGCTAACATCGCTAGCGCCATCAAGCGGAACCGGCAGAACGTCAAGCGCCGCGCCCACAACCGCCACTATCGCAGCACCATGCGTACCGAGATCAAGAAGGTCCGCGCTGCAATCGATGCGGGTGATAAGGACGCCGCCCAAGCGCTCATGCCTGCGACCGTTGCTATCATTCAGCGCGTGGCCCAAAAGGGAATCATCCACAAGCGGAATGCTGCACGTCGGGTCAGCCGCTTGAGCAAGGCCATCCTCGCTATCGGCTGAGCCGCTCACGGGGAACATCACCGAGCCCGGACCAAGCGCTCCGGGCTCGATGCTTTTGGATCCTATCGACCTCGATCAATTCGTGAGACTCATAAGCAGGCCCTCGAAGACCCTTCGGTCCCCTGCCCTCGAGCGGTTCAACTCACTGTTGGCTTCCGCGATCCGATTCATCATTCGGGCCCCATCAATCGGTCGGGCCCGAATTGCTGACTGCGCGAGCTCGAGCTTACGGTATGGCATCCGTACCCCCACGCTCTTCGGGTCAACCCGGTTCGCCATGCAGTCCTGAAGGACAAGGAGCTGCCTCATCTGCCAGGTAATCATGGCGATGAGCCGATGCGACGCCTCTCCCGTATCGAGCATACGATGAGCGACTGCGAGGGCACGGTCGGGGTCGCGACGGACAACCGCATCGGTGAGGTCCCAAATGGCAGCCTCCGCCACCAGACTGCACACCGCACCCACATCCTCTCCGGTGACCTCGCCGTCACCACCGACGTAAGCAATGACCTTGCTCATCTCTATCTCCAAGCGACCGAGGTCACTGCCGACGAGCTCGACCATCATCGCCGCTGCCGGACGGCCAATTGAGCAACCTGACTCCCGTGCACACTCCTGGACAAAACGAACCGGATCCGTCTCGCCCGCCTTAAAGCGACGCACCTCACCGACCTTCTTGATGGCGTTCTCTAAACGGCGGCCTCTATCAACACCACCGGACGCGGGGGGAGTCGTCTTGCCGCTGAGGATGAGCAGTGTTGAAGGACTTGGCCTCTCCGCGTAGCGAAGCAGACCGTCGAGTAGGTCGACTGGTGCGACCTCCATTTCTCTCACTACGACCACTCGACGCTTCGCCATCATGGGGACAGTCATTGCAGCCTCAATGGCACGCTCTGCACCGTCGGCCGCCGAGAATGTCGCAAAGTTGAAGCTTGAGGGCGT
>CAZKOI010000453.1:0-2722 GCA_964554315.1 uncultured Enterobacterales bacterium
AAGGGATTCAGGACATCTACAAGGTACAGATTGCGCGCTCGGGCATGACACGAATCGAGAATCCTCTGATGGGCGATCGGTACCCTGATGACAACCACGGAACAGCGACGACATCAACGTCGGACTAAGTCGCGCCCCCTATGAGGTACGTCCGGTTGGGGCATGACTAGCGGCCGTGTTCCGGAACCTCCCCTTCGACCAGCTGGGGCGATCACTACCAAGGTCGCGGATCACGGTAGCGGGCGCGTGAGCAAACTTGCGTGACGTCCCTCAATTGACCCCTTCACCGAATGCGCCACCCTATAGTTATCAATAGGTTTTCAATAGGCGCCTACGGTACCCATTAGACAATTTTTTTTTGGTGCCTAGGGTGACCGGTCATCGGGTGGTTTATCAACCGAATGAGGGCCTATTTGATCTTGAAATTACTACATTTTTTTCCATTCAATAGAGTTCTCCACACACCGGCAAAAACACTAGAAATAGTGGCTTAAATTCGCCCAGACCCTACATCTTGTGTCCATTGGGGTTGACCAGTTTTTCGCAACCCGGTACAACTGAAGAGCGTCGTCGGAAATCCCCTCTGAACGCTCCTTACCTTCCTCCTGCGCCGGGCACCGGGCAGAGGAAAACCGAGCCAAAGAACAACCGAAGCGCACACTCCCCCTGCACCCAACGCCCGCCTACGTGCCGTCACCTACGATGGCATCCCCTCGTGCGAGCCGAATCGGGCACCCCAGCCCGCTGGTCGAGGTGCGTCTCCCACCAACACCTAGCAAACAGAAACGCAGCACAATGGAAACCAGCACCAACAGCACAAAGCAGCAGCAAGTCAACATCGACGCAGAGACCGGACTCACCTGGACCCAACACTTCTGCCCAACCGGCACTGACGTGTGGTCTACCGTCACATGGGAGAAGCGCAACGCCTCCATCGGTGACGCGTCAGGCAACATGGTCTTCGAGCAGGCGGACATCGACGTCCCCACAACCTGGAGCATGACGGCGACCAACGTGGTCGTGTCAAAGTACTTCCGGGGCCACCTCGGCTCTGACGAGCGGGAGACCAGCATCAAGCAGCTGATCGGGCGCGTCACCGACACCATCACACAGTGGGGCCTGGAAGACGGCTACTTCGACTCCAATGAATCGGCCGAAGCCTTCAAGGCCGACCTGACCTGGCTGTGCCTCCACCAGCACATGGCCTTTAACAGCCCTGTCTGGTTCAACGTGGGCGTCGAGGCACGTCCACAGTGCTCAGCCTGCTTCATTAACTCAGTCGACGACTCCATGGAGAGCATTCTCGGCCTGGCAAAGACCGAGGGAATGCTCTTCAAGTGGGGTTCGGGCACCGGTACCAACCTCTCCCCAATTCGCTCGAGCAAGGAGCAGCTCCGAGGCGGCGGCACGGCTTCTGGCCCGGTCAGCTTCATGGAAGGCTTCGACGCCTTCGCGGGCGTGATTAAGAGCGGTGGAAAGACACGTCGCGCAGCCAAGATGGTAATTCTGGACGTTGACCACCCAGACATCATGGAGTTCATCGACTGCAAGGTGGCCGAAGAGAAGAAGGCTTGGGCCTTGATCGACGCGGGCTACGACGGCGGCTTCAACGTCCCGGGTGGAGCGTACGATTCCGTGTACTTCCAGAACTCCAACAACTCTGTTCGCGTCAGCGATGCCTTCATGAAGGCGGTCGACACGAACGGCAAGTGGGAGACCCGCAGTGTCACGGCCGGAGAAGTTGTCGAGACTCTCGAGGCGAAGGACGTGATGGCCAAGATCGCCGAGGCAGCTTGGCAATGCGGCGACCCCGGACTGCAGTTCGACACCACCGTCAACGACTGGCATCCTTGCATCAACACGGACAGGATCTACGCCTCCAACCCCTGCTCCGAGTACATGTTCCTGGACAACTCTGCCTGCAACTTGGCGAGCCTCAACCTCATGAAGTTCCGCAACGACGACGGTGAGTTTGAGACAGAGCGTTTCCTGCAGGCCGTCCGGACCACCATCACGGCCCAGGAGATCTTGGTCGATCGTGCGTCTTACCCGACACCGGCAATCGAGCAGAACTCTCTCGACTACCGGCCCCTTGGGCTTGGCTTCGCGAACTTGGGCGCGCTGCTCATGGCGAAGGGACTCCCCTACGACTCTGACGAAGGCCGTAACTATGCCGGCGCCATCACCTCGCTCATGCACGGCGAGGCCTATGCACAGTCGTCTCGGATTGCCGAGCTCCGTGGGCCTTTCGCGGGGTACCACCGGAACCAGAAGCCCATGCTTAGGGTCATCGGCAAGCACCGCAAGGCAGCGAAGGCCATCGCAAAGGACGGAGTAACGGATGAGATGCGCTCCACCATCAAGAAGGTGTGGGACGATTGCTACGCTCTCGGCCAGAAGCACGGCTACCGGAATGGTCAGGTCACTGTTCTTGCGCCCACGGGCACCATCGGCTTCATGATGGACTGCGACACCACTGGTGTTGAGCCCGACATCGCGCTGATCAAGTACAAGAAGCTTGTTGGTGGCGGAATGCTCAAGATCGTGAACCAAACGGTTCCACTTGCGCTGGATGTGCTGGGCTACAGCCAAACTGAGCAAGCGGCGATCGGCGCCTACCTTGAGACCCACGAGACGATCGAAGGTGCACCATTCCTCAAGGATGAGCACCTCCCCGTCTTCGATTGTGCCTTCAAGCCTAAGAATGGCCAACGCACAATCG
>CAZKOI010000454.1:0-2716 GCA_964554315.1 uncultured Enterobacterales bacterium
CCTTGGTCATCTTTACCGCCGACCACGGCGAGAACCTTGGCGAGTGGGGCCTCTTCTTCGAGCACGGACCGAATGCTCATGACGCCAGCCTGAGAGTGCCTCTGGTCATCTCGGGGCCAGGGGTTGAGCCGGGCCGAACCACTGACGTGAGCTCGCTCCAGGATGTCCTACCCACCATCCTGGGGAGACTGGACCTTAGCGTTCCGGCCGGCCTCGATGGGCTCGACCTGTTCTCGGGCACGCCGCGCAGGTGGGTCAAGGCGGAGTCTGGGAGCGCACTGCATGCCCGCCTTGGCGGCTATTTGGTCGCTGGCCGAAAGAAGCGACTGCACTGCATTCACGCCGAGCAGTACTCCCTCTGCAGTCACCCCAAGCAGCCCACTCAACTCTTCAACCGGCGAGCGGACCCCGATCTGCGAAAGGACGTGAGCGCGGCCCACCCCGAGGTGGTCGCCGCTCTCTCGGCCGCTTGGGAGCGCTGGCCTGTGGAGCGAACGCGACAGCGCGTGGTTCGGACCAATACACACATGTTGGTCGCCACACCGGCGCTCGAAGGGGGCTACACGCTGGCGCTGTACAACCACGCCGAAGACAGTCTGCTGGGACGAGACCTGTCCGGAGAGGATGTGGCGACCATGAAAGATTTGGCACCGGTGATGGAGCAATGGCACCGGGAGCTCGACGGCGCATCACAGGACGTTCGAGATAAGTCCAAGGATGAGGAGCAGGCCCTGAGAGCGCTCGGCTACATCGAATGAATCTTCGCGTAGACGTCGCCCGATCCCTCAGCCAGCGTCCAGCGGGTGAGCCGCGCCCTCATCGCATCCGCATCCAGCCAGTCGGGCTCTACCCACCTAAACTGCTCACCGCGGACCGAGCGAAATCGATAGTCGCCGAGCTCCATGAGTCGGTCAATGCACGCGAGCGAACGCTCAACCTCAAGGGGAAAGGCCTCAAAGGAGAGCACCGGAATCGCTAGGCTCAAGCCCCGGAGCACACGATCCTCAAGACCCTCAACATCAATCTTGCAGAACACCGGCCGACCATGCCCGCCGATAACGGCATCTAGGGTAGAGACCTCCACCTCTACTTCCGCATCGTACGGAGTAGAAGCCAGCCCCCCCCCTGTCGAGAATGCGTCCACCCACTCCGTCGAGAAGCTCGAGATGGTCGGGTTCTTCGTGTTGACGTGCAGCGTAAGAACGCCGGGCTCATCGGAGAGTCCCACCGGCAGGACCACCACAGACTCATCGCGCCCGAAGAGTCGGGAGAGGGTGTCAACCATGGCCGGCTGCGGGTCGATAGCGATCACACGAGCGCCGAGAGATCGCCAAGCCCGAACACGGTTGCCCACATGGGCGCCCACATCAATACACAGATCGCCCTCAGAGATAAACTGGGCGTAGAACCTGCGCATCCGTGACGCCTTGGTCGGCTGTCCGTAGTAGATGGCGAGCGACCGCAGAACGCCCCATTTCCTCGCGAGCGACACAGCTCCTCCGGCAGGGGTTAGGGCTAACCCATGTGGAAGAAGCTCCAAAGCACCGACCTCGCTCTCCTGCTGCTGAGGGTCGGCCTCGGGGGCATGATGTTGACCCATGGCGTGCCCAAGCTCCTCAAGGGTCCGGCACTCTGGCCCAAGCTGGGCTCCGCCGTCGAGCACCTCGGAATCGGCTTCGGCCATAGCGCCTTTGGCTTGGCCGCAGTAACCGCCGAGACACTATGCTCATTTTTGATAATTATTGGCTACAAAACACGTCTTTCGGCATTACCGGTCTGCATCACTATGCTGGTTGCGGCCGCCCTTCACCTGGGCAAAGGCGACCCCTGGAGCCAAGTGTCGCATCCGATTGAGACTGGCATCGGCTTTCTCGCGTTGCTGCTCGCCGGTCCCGGTCGCTACGCTGTAGACCGCGCAAAGAAATAGGGGGCGCCCAGCTGGACGCCCCCTGAAGTCATCAACAAGGTCTACAGTCGATATGCGGCGAACAAGGTCACGCCACGGTCACCCATCTCTTCGGTGACATCGCTCAGGCGAACGCCCACATCGATGTCATCCATGTTGTAGGCCACTCCTGCATCAAGAATCACGGCATCGGCGATGCTGGTCGAGCCCCCGTCAAAGCTTCGATAGAGCGGCGTGTCGATGTCGACGTTGATGGCGTCCGTTATCTGGTAGGTCACCCCAAGATTGAGCCCGAGCATCAGACCGCCACCGTCTCCGAGCAGGTAGTTGATCAGGCCGTGACCGGTTCGGATAGCCAGCGCGCCATCCATCAAGGCATACCGCGTGTCGGCGTCAATTCCGATGGCAGGAATGGTGTCCATTCCATCCTCGAACGCCAGCGGTACGTTGAGACCTGCAGCAACGTCTAGGTCGTCCTCATCCATGATGCTGTAGCCGACCCCGACGCCCATAACCTTGAACAATCCGCCACCATCACCGAGCGCATACGGTGGCAGCGCTACCGCGATGTCCATGCCGTCCGAGATACCATACTGGGCACCGACGGCGAGGGAATCCGAGATACCACCGACGGCGAAGGAAGGAGGCTCGACGTACCCAAATGCTGCGGAGAGTTGTGTCATCTCCGCGGGAAGGACCAGCGGACGCTCGTTAGCGGTCGTGGAGTAGTCGCCGGCAAGAGCCGCGGTAGGAGTCAGCAAGAGCGCAGCGGTGAGCAAAGAAAATCGAGACATGGCAAACCTCTATGGG
>CAZKOI010000455.1:0-2712 GCA_964554315.1 uncultured Enterobacterales bacterium
GTCGATGTCGTCCACCTTCATGGGCATCGCCATCTGCTCAACAATGTTGCGGTGACCTGGGCCCGCCGACGAGGCGTACCCTACGTTATGACGGCCAACGGCACGCTCCTACGGCATGAGCGAAAGGTGGGTGTGAAGTGGCTCTGGGACCATGCTGTCGCCGGCCACATCCCCCGGGGCGCTGCGCGCTTGATTGCAGTCAGTGCCTCGGACATGGCTCGGCATCGATCCGCTGGTGTTGAACCTCAACGGCTGGTTCGAATCCCGAACGGGCTTGACTTGGGCGAGTTTGCGGGGCTCCCCGAGCGGGGTCGCTTTCGCGCACGGCATGGCCTGAGCACGGCGCCGATCGTGACCTACCTAGGTCGACTGTCGCCACGAAAGGGGGTGGAATATCTCGTGCGCTCTTTTGTCGGCGACTCGCTCTCATCCGCACAGTTGGTGGTGGCGGGTAATGACATGGGCGGGCTGGCCGCAGCTCTCGCTGAAGGCGGCGGGAACAACGTGCACTTCGTGGGCTTGGTTGAAGGGGAGGAGAGGCTCGAGCTCTTGGCGGACACAGACGTGCTGGTCTATCCATCGGCCGATGAGGTCTTTGGCCTAGTGCCGTTCGAGGGCCTTCTGTGCGGCGCTCCGGTGGTGGTCGCTGACGACTGTGGCTGTGGAGAGTTAATCGGAGAGGCGGGTGCTGGCCTCCTTGTGAGGTACGGCGACGTTGAGGGTCTTCAGGGCAGGATTCTGACCTTGATACGAGACAGAGAGGCGGCCAAAGGTATGGTGGAGCGTGGCCGTCGCTATGTAGCGGACCACTTGGGCTTCAACGTTGTCGCCGAGCGGCACCTGAGGGTCTACAACGAGGTCAGCCCATGAGTCGAGCTCGCATACAGGCGCGGATAGGCTGGCTCTGCATCATGGCGTTGGTGGGACTGGCCTACATGAACAGCCTGAATGCCCCGTTCGTCTATGATGACAAGATCGAGGTCGTCGGTAATTCAACCATCCGAGACCTGACTCAGCTCCGTGCGGTTCTCGAGTACAACGTCTCCCGCGTGTGGCTGATCCTCACGTATGCCTGGAACTTTAGAACCTATGAGCTGAACCCGTTCGGGTACCATGTCACCAGCGTGGCCATACACGGCCTCGCGGTTGCCGCAGCCATGACCTTTCTTCTGCGGGTGGGGCGGCTTGGCGGGCACCCTCGTCCCCTCTATGGAGCACTCTTGGGTGCCGGTGTTTGGGCCGTACACCCAATGGGGACGGAAGCGGTGACCTACATCACGGGGCGCTCGGAGAGTCTCTGTGCACTCGCCGTCTTCTCGACGATGGCGGTATGGGCCGGTGCTCTACTCAAGGAACGAGAGACCGGGCGTACGGCCTCGGTACCCCGGGCCTGGGCGCTCTTACTCTGCCTGTTCGCTCTAGGGACCAAGGAAGTAGCGTTCATGACGCCGATAGCACTCGGGATCATGGAGGCTTCGTTTCGGACCACCGGTGGACGAAGGGTGCAGTGGGGCTGGTACGTGCCGTTTGCGGTGGCGGTCGCGGTTGGTGTGGCGGGTCGCGCCATGTACGCCGAACACTTCATCCCGCGGGAGGTCGAGCGTCCGCTGCCTACCCAGTTGACCACTCAGGCGGAGGTCTGGCTTCGATACATCGCGCTGTGGGCCGTGCCGGTTCGTCAAACCATCTACCATCATGTGCCCGATGTGAGTCTGGTGAGCGTGAGAGCGCTGCTTGCATGGTCTGGCTGGTTGGGGGTTGTCCTCGCAGGGTGGTGGTGCTCAAGACGCCGTCCGCTGGTCCGGTTCGCCCTGGTTTGTGCGGCGCTGTTTTTGGTGCCGAGCTCGTCGTTTATTGCGCTCAAGGAGAGCATGGCGGAGCACCGCTCCTATGCGACGGGCCTCTACCTCCTCTCCGCTGTGGTGTGGGCGCTCCCGGTGAAGCGACTTCGAACGGTATCGTTCGTTACAGCGGGCTTGGTTCCGACGTTGGTCGCGGCGACAGTGGCCCGGAATACGGTGTGGAGCAGCGAAGTAGCGCTGTGGAAAGAGGCAACGGTGCGGAATGGACACGTTGCAGAAGCATGGTACGGGCTGGGTGATGCCCACCGCTTCGCGGGTGCGTTTGATGAGGCAGAAGGCGCCTTTGAGCAGGCTCTCAAGATCGATCCGGAGCACCTCGACTCCTGGAACAACCTCGGTATCACCCGAGTCAACACGGGCGATGTTTACGGTGCCCGAGCCGCGTGGCGTTCGGCGCTTGAGGTCGACCGGACGTACTGCAAAGCCCACGCGAATCTCGGTTTCTTGGCCCACAGCCGAGGGCAGGTGGAGGAGGCGGTGGTGGAATTCACGACGACGCTCAGCTACTGCCCGAACAATCTCGTGGCGCACTATGGGCTTGGCACGATTTACGCCGAGGGCCGCCGCAACCCCCGACGAGCAATCGCACACTTCGAGAAGTTGTTGGAGATCGAACCCGGATTTAGCCGTGCCGACGAGGTCAAGCAGCGCTTACTGGAGCTGACTTGGTAGGAGCGCTCATGCTCCACTCGCTGAGAGATCGTCCCATTCGCCACATCTCATCGATCGAGCCGCTCGTAATCGCGTCACGGAGCAGTCGGGCCATGGGGCGTGGCCGCAGGTAGAAGCCTGTCCATGCCTGACGTACGAGCCGTGATTGTCAGCGTATCTGAATTTTGGATGATGAGGT